>URCX01000173.1 GCA_900546465.1 uncultured Bacteroidota bacterium
CCGCCGAAGCCTCTGCCTCCGAAAATATCACCGAACATGGAGAAAATATCATCCATGTTCATACCGCCGGAACCGAAGCCTGCCTGACCGTCCACGCCTGCATGTCCGAATTGGTCATACCTTGCCCTCTTATCCTTATCTCTCAATACATCGTATGCCTCCGCGGCTTCCTTGAATTTTTCCTCCGCTTCCTTATCACCCGGATTCTTATCGGGGTGATATTTTATCGCTAATTTTCTGTATGCTTTCTTCAATTCTTCGTCCGTGGCGTTCTTTGATACGCCCAAGACTTCATAATAATCTCTCTTTTCTGCCATTGTTACTCCTCTCTTACATTGCCACTACAACCTTGGAATAACGTATTACTTTGTCATTAAGATAATATCCCTTGGTTGTTTCATCTATTACCATGCCTTTTTCTTCCTCTTTTTGAGCCGGCACTCTTGCTATGGCTTCATGAAGATTTTCATCGAACTTCTCACCTTTGGCATTTATAGGTTTCAAGCCTTGTTTATTCAAAGTGTTCATCAGTTTGCCGTAAATCAAATCCAAGCCCTCTTTTGTCTTGATGAATATCTCGTCTTCTTGCTTTTCCATATTCTGCAAAGCTCTCTCATAATCATCAATCACAGGAAGCAGGTCTTTTATCGTGCTTTCGGCAGCAGTCTTTATCAATTCCACTCTCTCTTTTGCCGTTCGCTTGCGGTAGTTTTCGAAATCGGAGTAAAGTAGAAGGTACTTCTTATTCAAATCTTCAAACTTGCTTTTCCATTCTTCCTCTATACGAATTTCGGTTTCCTTTTCCGTTGCTTCTTGTTCGCTGTTTTCAAGGTTTTCTTCTTCGTTTTGCTTTACGCTTTCGTCCTTATCTTCGATATTTTCAGCCATAGTCTTATCTTTCTTTATTAGTTTGTGAATTATATGCTTTGCCTTGTTTTTCTGTTTCTTTGTTTTGTGTGATTCGACTTTCTGTTTCATTTCTTCCTAATGATTAGTCATTTTCTTGCTATCAAATTCCGTTCCTTTGATACTTTTATGACAAAAAGTCAGTCTCGCTGTATGAATATGTCCTGCGGATTTTGCGGACGTATATTGTCCAACCAAATGAAGCCTTTCAGCGTTTTGTCTTTTTCTTCTATGCGTTCAATGTCATCTATGTAGAAATCAGGATTTTGAACTGCTGTCATTTTTTTAAGTTTTCCTTTTTCAAAGTACATTTTCAGGCTTGCACAGCTGCCTATGTTAATACCTGTATGCTGTTTCGGCTTATTCTTTTTCTCTTCCCAAACATGGTACACTATATTTATGTTTCCATCAATTTGGGAATAGCTTATCTTATTTTCTTTGAAGTCCGCAATAAGATATTTGCCCGAAATCTGATTGAAGTATTCGGCAGTTGCAGTATCGGAGTTTTGAATAATCAAAGGATTAGGATAGAGCTGCATTTGCTTTATGTGTTTGCCTTGTATATGGAAACGAACGGTATCCGCAGTGAACTGACTCTCTTCCTGCCAAAGCACAGGACGTTCGGTCATATAGGCAATGCTGTCTTTGATATGGTAATCGAGAAATTCACAAGCAGCTTGCATATCATTCCTATAAATCTTCACATGCCTGAAAGCCGACATTCGTTCCGCTTTATCGGTGCTGTCGAAATCCGTTCGCAAGGTATCGGCATGCAGATACAGGGTATCTTTGTCGATTTGTTTGAAAAGAGCCCGACCTGTCAAAAAGGCATATTTCAAACCCTCCTTTATGTCTGTTTCCAAGTACTGCCCGTAAGCTTGAACCTTATTTGCGGTATCTTCTATAAAGATATTGCCGAAGGCTTTGCCACATTGCGTTTGCGTATTGTAATATATACTGTCTGCCGTAAGGTATTCGGCATTGTGCCATATCTTGCTGTTGAGATAAAGTTCCGATTGGTCGGTTTTTGTATTGTAATTGCCGCAATCTGTCAGTATAAGAATGCTGTCCGAAGTAAATATCCGCGTAACAGAATAGAAATACGCCATATCGGTTTTTGTGTTGTACAAAAGAGAATCGGAATCTATGTTGGCACGAGGGCTTGTTATTTGCACCTTGTCGATAAATTCAAATTGCTTTTCGCCGGTATGGTATGTCCCCATAAGACTTCGGAGAGTGTTTTCTTCGTCCCAAATTTCAGCAGAGTCGGTATATCTTATCGTTTCTGCCACTCTATCCCATACCATGTAGTCTGTTTCCAATGTAGTGCCGCCATCTTGAAGTATTACACTCTCTCCGAAAATTTCGGCAGTCTTTGTGTTTCCGTCATAGTACACTCTATCACCGTAAAGATGGACGGTATCCTGATAAAGGTGGATTTCTCCGAAAGCTTCTATGAAATTATCATCCGTATGAAAGACGGCAGAATCGCAATTCATTGTCATATTATCATGATGGAAGATAACATTGCGGCATAATATCAACTGATTGGGGAAAGACGGTTTTCGCTCTCCCCAATCAGATTGATAATCTATTTGTTTCTGTGCTGCAAGACCGTAAGCAAGGCTCAGCAGAATTGCAAACGGTATCAGCCTGCTCTTGAAAGGCATTCCTTTAATCCTCGTCCTGATATTCGTCGGTGCTTCCGGCAAGTCCCTGATACTTGAAGGACTTGTCATAAGTCAGTTTCACCGTCTTCTTATCTTTCTTGCCCTTTATCTTTTGAGTGAACTCTATATAATAATATGTATCGAGTTTTCTGTCGGTAACCGTTTTGCGATATTTCAAATCGTAATCGACCTTTTGAAATTTGCTTATGGCAGACGGGAATTTGACTTCGGGATACCTTGCCGATAAATCCTTTATGATAAGACGGGGATAACGTTCCTTTTCCACGGCTGTGGTTGTGGTCATTATCATTCCGTCAGCCTTGAAAAGGATTTCCATATTTCGTCCGCGGTTCTCGTAATATGCTCTGAAATTACCCTCTTCCTCTTTCCATTCTTTTACTTCTATACGAGGGAATTTCTTTTTGAATGCTTTTGTTACCTCTTCCGGAATTACAGGAGTGTCCAAGGCTTCCGGCACTTCAATATCCACATCCTTGGATTTCGAGTTTTTCTTCACATCTCCGTCTTCCCCTGTTTTTATTTCCAAACCGCTTCCGTCCAAAGAGGCTCTTTCCGCCATCTTCTTTTGTCTGTATTCTATGGCTTCGGGATTCAATCTTGCGATATAGTCTTTTTTCACGAAGTCAGGGTCGGGAGCATTGGTTTTTGTGAGCTTTCCTCTCGGGTCGAAAATCATTTCGTATTCCGTTTGTCCTATTCCTTTCATCGCAATGATGAGGCGGTAATAGTTATCGCCGGAAAAGTCTTCCACATACTCGCATTTCTTTATGCGATAGCCCGGATAATTATTGATGAAATAGTTTGCAACCAAGGTAGGCAACTCCTGTTCCTGTATATTGAATATAGTGAATTGCCAATTTCCCGTTGCCGTAAGGAAAACCCTGCCTATTTGCTTGTCGATGTCTATTTCCGCAACATATTGTCCCGTCTCAAAATACCAGCCTTTGAGTTTATAGTCCGAATAGGTGTTTTCCAAACCGAGCCTTACCTCTTGCGGCACATCGGAAGGGCGTAATTTTTGTGCGTATCCGGCAAAGGAAATCATCATTGCCAAAAGCGCTATAACCATCTGCTTCATGTAATTCAACCTTTTTTGATTT
>URCX01000174.1 GCA_900546465.1 uncultured Bacteroidota bacterium
TCACAACAACGTAGTTATTATCTTTGAACACCTTATTTGCAAATGCAACAATCTCCTCTTTACTTACCTTACTCATCATGTCAAGACTGTTAACCACATTTTCCCAACTCTCATTTGATAAATAAGACTGTGCCATCTTCATTGCCCTTGCAGAATTGCTTTCCATAGATTTGATTTCTCTGAATCGCAAATTATTTATTGCTGCTTTCAATATATTTTCGTCCCAATTTCCACTCTTCAAAACCTCTATCTGTCGCAATAAAATGGTTTTCAAATCATCGAGACTTTGATTTGATTTAGGAAAAGCCTGCAACATGAAAGCCGTATAATCGTTCAGACCATACACTCCGCTATTCGCCCGTGCGACAAGTCTCTTTTGATTGATGTTTTTATCAATCAAACCGGTCGAACCGTTGTGCAAAACTTGGTCTGTCAACTCTGCAAGCATTGCTTCTCTCGATGTAGAACCTGCATTTATTCTATAAGCAATAGTAATGTACGCTGCCTCCAAACCTTTTACCTCAACCTCCTTAACTGTTGTTTGTTCCGGTTCATATTCAAACTTGAATTCCGGAACGGGTTTGGATTTCAACTTACCGAAATACTTATCTATTATCTTTATTGCTTCATCAGGATTGAAATCTCCACTCATTGCAATGCAATAATTGTTCGGAACATAATATTGAGAATGGAATGCCTTTATATTTTTCAAAGAAGGATTTCTCAGATGTTCTGCTTCACCCAAAGTTGTTTGTTGTCCGTAAGGGTGATGTGGGAAAAGGGCTTTAAGCATTGCCTCATTTGCTTTCCGTCTGTCATTGGTTAAGCTCATGTTCTTCTCCTCATATATTGTCTCCAACTCGGTATGAAATAATCGTAACACCGGATTGGCAAAACGATCGGCTTGTATCTTTGCCCAATTCTCCAATTGATTGGACGGAATGTTCTCCTGATAATACGTAAAATCGTTGCTCGTTGCAGCATTTGTACCTTCTGAACCTATGAAACTCATCATCTTGTCATACTCATTGGCAATGGCAAAGCCGGAAGCTATATACGATAAAGAGTCTATTTGTTTGTATAAAGCCGTTCGCCGTGCAAAATCAGTCTCTTTACGATATACCTCATAGAGTTCCTCTATCCTGTCTATGTATTTCTTTTCCTCTTGCCAATTTGAGGTTCCGAAACTCTCGGTTCCCTTGAACATCATGTGTTCAAAGTAATGTGCCAAACCTGTTGTCTCTTTCGGATCATTCTTACTTCCGACCCTGACTGCGATGTAGGTCTGAATACGCGGCACATCTTTATTTACCGACATATAAACCTTTAAGCCGTTGTTCAAGGTGTAAATTCTGACACCCATATTGTCGTTTTCGACTTTCTCATACGATTGTGCAAAAACACAAACCGCAAACAAAAGGGTTGCCAAACCCGATAGCATAAATCTTAGCTTTCTCATCTCTTAATCTGCTTCTGTTTCCAATTCGTTACCTGTCCGAAAATAAAATGCAAAGTAACAGAAAATTTGTGGAAAGACAAAAAAAAAGAGAGTTCTTTTTGCGAAGAACTCTCTTAAAACTCGGTGGGTGCCCGATGGGATTTGAACCCATGACCCTCAGGACCACAATCTGATATTCTAACCAACTGAACTACGAGCACCGTGGTTTTAGCGAGTGCAAAGGTACGAATATTTGGTAAAACTGCAAGGCTTTTTCGATTTTTTCTCGCGAAACTTCATTATCAGAAACAATCTTCGCTATAAAAACACCGAAGAACCAGTTTCTTACTTACCTCAACCGTTCCGATGAACGCACCAACTTTTCATCTTTTCTTATTGCCCGTTGAGCCAAAATCAGCAATATGATTTGTGCTATGGGGATATAGGAACTCATTCCATACACTATATGAATTCCTTCAACATTCTGCATTGCGAGAGCCTTTGCTTGAGAATCTATAATCCAAAGGAAAAGAAAACCTGCATAGATAACGTCAAGCAAGAAAGCCACTGCAACAACTCTTACCTGTTTCATTCTATCCTTATACAGGAATATTGCAATCAATGAAAGCAATCCGACCGCAACAGGAAAAGAAATAGCATTCCAAGCCACTGTTTCTTGTGGTATATACGTTACATCTGCAGAAGCAGAAGCCGGAATAAGATTGTATGGCGAAGGTGCAAAATTCGTACTTTCAAACACAGCCAAAGGAAATGCAAAACTCAATCCGCTAAGTAGCACAACAATCGCCAAATAAAGGCTTTGTATTCTCTGTATCATCTGTCAAATTATTTCTATCAAACAATAAAAGGAATTAACCACCTAAAACGGTGGTCAATTCCCCCAAAAACTTAATTATTATGAGTATTCACTTTTTTCTAATACATTCCGCCCATTCCGGCAGGAGCTTGCGGCATTGCAGGAGCCTCTTCCTTGATTTCGGATAGAACACACTCTGTCGTCAATATCATGGAAGCTATCGAAGCTGCGTTCTCTATCGCAACCCTTGCAACTTTCGTTGGGTCGATAACGCCCGCTTTGTGCAAATCTTCAAAGATTTCTGTTCTCGCATTGAAACCTTCGTCTCCTTTCAACTCTTTTACTTTGTTGACAACAACGCTTCCTTCCATTCCTGCATTCTCTACAATCTGTCTCAAAGGTTCTTCCAATGCTCTGCGAACAATCTGAATACCTGTTTGTTCGTCTTCATTTTCTCCTTTAAGGTTATCCAATGCCGAGATTGCTCTTATAAACGCAACTCCGCCACCCGGTATGATGCCTTCTTCCAAAGCAGCTCTTGTTGCATGCAAAGCATCATCGAATCTATCCTTTTTCTCCTTCATTTCAACCTCTGAAGCCGCTCCGACATAGATTACGGCAACACCGCCTGCCAATTTGGCAAGTCTTTCTTGCAATTTCTCTCTATCGTAATCGGAAGTGGTTTTCTCGATTTGGGCACGTATTTGATTTACCCTTGCTTCTATCGCAGCCTTCTCGCCTGCACCGGAAACAATCGTTGTATTGTCTTTATCGACTGTGATTTTCTGTGCAGTTCCAAGCATTGACAAATCAGTGTCTTCCAATTTGTAACCTTTCTCTTCAGAGATTACAACACCACCTGTCAAAACTGCAATATCCTCCAACATTTCCTTTCTTCTGTCGCCAAAGCCCGGAGCCTTAACAGCAACAATTTTCAAAGAACCTCTCAATCTGTTCACAACCAAAGTGGCAAGAGCTTCTCCCTCTATGTCCTCGGATATTATCAACAAGCCTCTACCCGTCTGTACAGTCTTTTCCAAAATAGGCAAGAACTCCTTCAAGTTGGATATTTTCTTGTCATAAATCAATATGAACGGATTCTCATAGGTTGCCTCCATCTTCTCAGTATTTGTTACGAAATATGGAGAAAGATAACCTCTGTCAAATTGCATACCTTCGACAACCTTGACAGTTGTATCCAAGCCTTTGGCTTCCTCAATCGTGATAACGCCCTCTTTCTTCACCTTATTCATAGCCTCGGCAATCATCTGACCGATGAACTTGTCATTATTGGCAGAAATTGAAGCCACTTGCTCAACTTTTTCCTTACCTTCTCCGATTTCTCTTGAACGAGCTTTCAAATCAGCAACAACAGCAGCAACAGCTTTGTCTATACCGCGTTTCAAATCCATGGGATTTGCAC
>URCX01000175.1 GCA_900546465.1 uncultured Bacteroidota bacterium
CCACTGCTTCAAACAACCTGCCGTATTACAGTCAGTCTCCCGATACTTTCATTCACTTGATAATAAATGCGTTCAACATAGACGACTATATGCCTTACAGGCATTTGCTTTGCAACATTCTCGGCTGGTTGGGCATACTGTATGCCGCTCTTTTGGCTCGCAGGATAGGTGGTTGGCGAGCCGCAGTCTTCACATGCGTGCTGCTCTTTCTGTCGCCGAGGTTCTTGGGGCATTCTTTCAATAATCTGAAAGACATTCCTTTTGCTTCTGCATGTATAATGTCGATTTATTATATAGTCAAATTCTTGGACAATCTGCCGAAAATCAAAATATCAACTGCCGTAATGTTATGCCTTTCCATAGCTTTTGCAACTTCAATTCGTGTGGGAGGCTTGCTGATGGTCGCTTACTTCGGCTTGTTCGCCATCATATACTATATATATAAGCGTAAGACTTTGAAGCCTGTGTTCTTCAAAACCCTCTTATGGTCCTTGGGTATATGCGTTGCGGCATATATTCTCTGCATCTTTACTTGGCCTTATGCTTTGGAGGGACCTGTGTCAAACGTTTACGATGCGTTCACCAATATGAGCAAGTTCCAAATTGCCATAAAGCAGGTGTTTGAGGGCAGAATGCAATGGTCGGATAATCTTCCGCTTTATTACTCTCCTAAATTCATACTGATGACAACCCCTATTATCGTTCTATTGGGATTTTTGTTGAGTCTGATATTCCTGCATTACAACAGAAAGCAGTGGTTCTATTATATGGTGGTGCTTTTCACGGCTTTATTTCCTATATGTTGGATAGTGTTCGACCGTTCCAATGTCTATGGAGGTTGGAGACACCTTTTGTTCACCTATCCTTCTATGGTGGTGCTTGCGGCTTTGGGTTTGAACAGCCTTTTGAACCTTATAAGAAATCGTTACGCTCGATATGCGGTAGGACTTGCCTATTTGTTGCTCTGCATCAATCCTATATCGCATTATATTCGCAATCACCCGTACGAATACGTTTATTTCAATCAATTCGTAGGTTCTACCAAAGATGCATACGGCAAATATGAAATGGATTATTACTATCATTCCTTACGTGAAGCAGCCGATTGGGTAAAGCAGAATGCAAAGAAAGACAGCTTGACGACAGGGGATAAAATCATAGTGGCTTGTTGGCATATCCACCCTGCGAATTATTATTTCAAAGATGATACCGCAAAGTTTCAAACAGCCTTTGTTCGTTGGTCGGAACGTGGAAATTCGGATTGGGATTACGCAATAGTTTGCACAACCGGCATTGAACCCGGCACCATTCAGAACGGGACATATCCGCCAAAGAACACTGTACATGAAATCAAGGTTGACGGCGTACCTGTTGCCATCGTATTGAAACGGGAACAAAAATATGATTGGCAGGGATTTGAAGCTATGAAAGCGAAAGATGTGAACAAGGCAAAGGAATTGTATGCAAAGGCATTGGCTGTCGAGCCGACCAATGAGACTGCGGCTTTGGGGCTTGCGGAAATATATCTGACGGAAGCGAGGACGGATAGTTTGAGGGCTGACAGGCTCCCGAAAGCGGCAAAATTGTTGGACACATTCATAGCTGCCAATCCAAATCATGAGACTGCAAATTATATGAAAGCACATTACTATCTCATGAACAATGAAACGGACAAAGCACTCGCCCTTTGCGAGAAAGTGATTTTCGATAACTATAAATACGAAGGTGCTTATATGCTTGCAGCACAGGCAAAGTTGCAAACAGGAGATTTGAACGGAGCGGAGGATTATCTGACAAGACTTTTGAATACGGGACGATTGAGCGATAATCTTGTTAAGACCTTGTTGCAGATTTTCAAATTCCAAGGCTTGGACGATGCAAACGCATACGTGAAGTTGTATTCGCTGCTTGAACAATATTATTTGAAGATTGGTGAGAAGAAAGCGGCAGCGGAATACACTCAGGCGATAGAAAACGTAATGAGACAGCAATACGGAAGACAGTAATCAAAAAATAAATAATATGAAACCATTGGAAATAGCAAAGGACATTTACTCCGTGGGAGTAAAAGATTGGAACGTGAGAAACTTTCACGGTTATCTTACTCAGAGAGGTTCGACTTATAATGCCTATCTGATAATTGATGAAAAGGTAACGCTTATAGATACAGTCAAAGCACCTTTTTGTGAAGAATTTTTGGAGAGAATATCCCGGGTAATCGACTTATCGAAAATAGATTATGTGATTTCAAACCACGTAGAGCAAGACCATGCCGGTTGCATGCCGCAGATAATGGCACATTTGCCTAATGCAACAGTTCTAACAACCGCAGCAGCCGAGAAAGAGCATAAGATGCACTACGATACAAGCAAATGGAAAGTGCAAACCGTCAAAACAGGCGACACCGTTTCCATAGGCAAACGTTCGTTGACCTTCTTGACAACACCTATGGTGCATTGGCCGGACAATATGCTTACATACTGTCCTGAGGATAAGATTTTATTTTCCAATGACGCCTTCGGACAACATTTGGCTGTGTCGGAGAATTTTGACGATGAGCTGAGCCTTGACCTGATTCTTTCGGAGGCAAAGAAGTATTACGCAAATATTGTAATGCCTTACTCTTCCCAAGTGGCAACGGCTTTGAACGCCGCAGCAGGTTTGGATATAAAGATGATAGCACCGGGACACGGAATGATTTGGAGGAAAAATATTCCTGCAATATTGGAGAACTATACGAAATGGAGCCGTGGCGAGATGGAGAAAAAAGCAGTGATTGTATTTGACAGCATGTGGCACAGTACGGAAAGCATGGCATACGCCGTCAGAAACGCTTTTGAGCAGAAAGATTACTCTTTCCGTTTCTTCGATTTGAAGGCAAACCATATCTCCGATGTGATTACGGATTGTTTGGACGCAGAGTACATCTGCGTAGGCAGCCCTACGCTTAACAAAAACATCATGCCGAGTGTTGCAGCCATGCTTACATATATACAAGGGCTTATATGCAAGGGAAAGAAAGGCGTTTTATTCGGTTCTTACGGCTGGGCTCCGCTCAATATGAAGTTCATGCAGAGATATTTTGATGAAAGCTATATCGAAACCATAGCAAAATACAATATCAACTTCGTTCCTACGAAAGAAGAGCTTGCAAAGATAACGGCAGACTTAGCTTCAAAGATTTAATTCACCAAAGCAAGCAATAAAAAAGACGGTCGGCAGAACAAAAAGAAAAGTTCTGCCGACTGTCTTTTCTGCTTTCTTCATTGCATTTTCCGGAATTTATCATCAAAGGCTTCAAGGAATTTCCTTGCAGCTGTTGGCAATAAAAAAGGGAGCCGTGTCGCCCCCTTAAAGTCTTTGCCGCTTTACGTTTTACCCTGCTGTCGGTTTCCTTGCCGCATTGCCGGGCATGACGCTGCGGACTACCTCAGACAATTCGCCTACGTTTATTCTCAAAGCCTCCCGAGCGGCTTTGAACTCTAACGTTCTTAGTTTTCTGCCGTCGAGCTCGGGGATTTGAAGCAAGGCATTCTCTTTCAATGCCTCGAACTCCGGGTTCACTAAGCTCTTCGCGGGCTTGGGATGCAATGCGAACTCTCTTGCCTTCGCCCTTGCAAAGATGAAGCCTGCGGGAATATCGCCATGAAAGCCGTATCGCTTGTA
>URCX01000176.1 GCA_900546465.1 uncultured Bacteroidota bacterium
AGGTAACTGTCATTTACGGAGTTCTGGATCAAGATAGCGACACCACGTTCATTCGTGTACAAAAAGGTTTCCTTGGCAGCGGGAATTATCTCAACTTTGCAAAAGAAAAGGATTCCATCTACTACAAGCCAAACGAAATAGATGTTTTCATGCTTTCGTATTATCCTTGGGAAAAAGACAAGGTTGGAGATACTCTTTGGTTTGATTATACCGAAACTCTGACAAAACCGGAAGGGGATTTTTATAATGAAGTCAGTCCGATATACCAATGTGTTACCAAAGGGAAGTTAAATCATTCGGAAGCACTGAAACAAGAATACAAGATAGTAGTTCGCAATAAGAAATCAGGAGATGAAACATGGGCGACAACTCGTTTGATTGGGGACTATGATATAACGGCACCGGGAAGCATAATGTATTTCATACCGAAAAACGGAAAGAATATAATGAGTTGCAGTTGGTACAACATAAATTCTTCTATTGCAACAAAAGGAGAAGGTATTATTGCGAAAATGTTCCAACCCTCAATGAGGTTTTACTATCGTGCAAACGGTGAAGAAACATTCACGGATATTGATTTCGCAATAAAATTGAACACAAGCAGCAATTCGGGTTTTGAGTTCAATAGCAATATAGACATGAATGATATTGTCAATGGTTTGAAAAGGAATTTGGCATCGCACAAAGGGAAGTGTTCATGGACAAATCGGAAATATGCATTTGAGCTATATATCAACTCTTGCAACTTGGAAATGTACGAATATTACTCCAACAGCAGACAAAATGACAATCAACTAAGCGATAAACCGATATACACAAATATAAATAACGGCTACGGACTATTTGCAGCAAGAAGAAAGCATATAAAACTGACATTCACAAAAGAAGACGAAAAGTTGCAGACAGCAATAAAGGCATTAAATTACGGTTTTTGACGACTTGTCAAGCGTATGTTGACAATAAATCAGTATCTTTGCAAACTGAATTTTCAAATAGCAAGAACAAAAGAAAATAGGATAAGAAGATGAATGTAACAAAGGAAATGACAGGTGACTTGACAGCTGTATTGAAGATTGATGTAACAGCTGCCGATTATGCAGAGTCTGTCGAGAAAGAGTTGAAGGAATATCGCAAAAAGGCAAATATGCCTGGTTTCAGACCGGGACAAGTTCCAATGGGAATTGTCAGAAAAATGTATGAAAAATCCTTGTGTGCAGAACAAGTACAAAAGCTGATGACTGATGCCATGTACAAATACATAGAGGATAACAAACTTGAGATTCTCGGAAACCCTATGGCAAATAATGAAAAGACTCAGACCATAGATTGGGACAATCAAAAAGATTTCACTTTTTATTTTGATATAGCAATGCAACCCGAGTTCCAACTTGACTTGGCAGCTCAGGACGTAACCTACTACGACATTGTTCCGACAGAAGAGATGTTGAACAAATTCATTGAAGATATTCAACGTCGTTTCGGCAAATTTGAATCACCTGAAACAATAGAAGAAACCGACTTGGTCTATGGAGAAATAGAGGAATTGGACGAAAACGGCAGTGTAAAAGAAAATGGCATAAAAGTTACTACATCTTTGGCAGTCGATTTGATTTCCATGGTTACCATAAAGAAGAAATTCATAGGAGCAAAGAAAGACGATGTCATAACTTTCAACCTTGCAAAAGCTTTCAAGAACACAACAGAAATTGCGTCCATGTTGAGAATAGACAAAGAGCAGGCAAAGCAATTCAAATCCGATGTCAACTTCAAAGTAACCGGAATAAGCCGTGTAATAAAGCATGAATTGAATGAAGAATTATTTGAAATGGCTTACAAAGGCAAAGGAATAAAGACCGAAGAAGATTTCAAAAAAGCTGCAAAAGAAGATTTATGCAACACCTATTCCAATCAAGCAGACCGTTACTTCATGGACAGCGTAAGCAAAGCATTGGTTGAAAATACAAAAATAGACCTGCCTGATGAATTTTTGAAACGTTGGCTTGTGGAAATCAACCAAGGCAAAGTCGAGAGCAAAGAAATAATTGACAATTACGACAAATACAGAGACTCCATAAAGTGGCAGTTAATCGAAGGCAAACTCGTGGACAAGTATAAGTTGAACGTAAGCAGCGAAGATGTGAAAGACTACTACAAAACCGCTTTGGTTCGTAATTATTTCCCGGTTCCCGAAGATGCAACAGAAGAGCAAATAAAGGAGACAGAGGAAGCTGTTGAAAAAGTCGCAAACAACATGCTTGAAAACAAAGAACAAAGCAGACAGATTTACGAATACTTGTTTGAGGACAAGCTCATAAAAGCTTTGAAAGCCGATATGAAATATCAAACCAAGCAAGTAGATACCGAAGAGTTCGCCAAAATAATCAAGAAGTAAATAATGTCATTGAAATGTGGTATAGTTGGTTTGCCCAATGTGGGCAAATCAACTTTATTTAATTGTTTGTCGAATGCCAAGGCGCAGGCGGCAAATTTTCCTTTTTGTACCATTGAACCCAACCTTGGAACCATCAGCGTACCAGACGAACGTTTGAACACTCTTGCCGACTTTGTTCACCCCGAGAGGATAGTCCCTGCCACAGTAGAGATAGTCGATATAGCCGGTTTGGTGAAAGGAGCGAGCAAAGGGGAAGGCTTGGGGAACAAATTCCTTGCCAACATAAGGGAATGTGATGCAATCATTCATGTTCTCAGGTGTTTTGATGACGATAATGTCGTTCACGTCGATGGCTCCGTAAATCCGATACGCGATAAAGAAATCATAGACACCGAACTTCAACTGAAAGACCTTGAAACCGTGGAAGCACGCTTGCCGAGAGTCGAAAAAGCGGCAAAAAGCGGAGGAGACAGAGACTCGAAAGTATTATTGGATATTCTGCTTCGATACAAAGCAGCCTTGGAGCAGGGAAAAAGTGCAAGAACAATTACATTTGAAAGCAAAGACGAGGTAAAACTCGCCAAAGAATTATGCCTTCTTACAGCCAAACCGGTACTCTATGTCTGCAACGTAGATGAAGCAAGTGCTAAAAGCGGAAATAAATATACCGAACAAGTAGAAAAAATTGCCAAAGAAGAAAGTGCGGAAATCCTTATCGTTGCCGCAAAAATAGAATCCGACATTGCAGAGTTTGAAACCTTGGAAGAAAAACAAATCTTCTTGGAAGAATTAGGATTAAACGAGTCAGGCGTTGCACGTCTTATCAAATCTTCCTACCGTCTTTTGAACCTGCAAACATTCCTTACCGCAGGTGTGCAAGAAGTCAGAGCATGGACATTCACAAAAGGCTGGAAAGCCCCTCAATGTGCAGGAGTAATCCATACAGACTTCGAGAAAGGTTTCATACGTGCCGAAGTAATAAAATATGACGACTATGTAAGCCTCCGAAGCGAAGCCGCATGCAAAGAAGCCGGCAAGATGAGCGTGGAAGGCAAGGACTACATCGTACAAGACGGAGACATAATGCACTTCCGCTTCAATGTATAAGCCCGTTCTGCGAGAACCACAAATTTATCCTTACGACAAAAAGAACGAACCGGATATGTTGTA
>URCX01000177.1 GCA_900546465.1 uncultured Bacteroidota bacterium
CTTTGACAAATAAAGGAACTATACCTGCCTGCTTTGCCACACGGTCGTCATCTGCACCAAAGGTTGGAGCAATGTGGACAATACCTGTACCGTCTTCCGTAGTAACATAATCACCGCCTATCACCTCAAAGGCTTTGCCCATAGGAGAGACAAAGTCAAGTAATTGTTCGTAGGTAAAGCCTATAAGGTCCTTACCTTTACACTCCGCCAAAACCTTAAAAGGTATATTTTTGTCGCCTTGCTTGTAATCCTCAAATGCCAATTCGGCATTCTTTTCAGGGAAAAGCGAGTGTAACAAAGCTTTTGCCATAACCACAATCTCCGGATTGCCGGAATAAGGGTTAAAAGTTTTGACGAAAAGATAATCAATGCCTGAACCTACAGCCAAAGCTGTATTTGAAGGCAAAGTCCAAGGGGTTGTCGTCCATGCAAGGAAGTAAATATTCTCTTGTTCTTGTATTCCGAATTTCTCTTTAAGTTCTTTCTGTTCCTTCATCAGGAATTGAGCTACCACCGTAGTATCTTTCACGTCTCTGTAGCAGCCTGGCATATTCAACTCATGGGAACTTAATCCTGTACCTGCAGCAGGCGAAAACGGTTGAATGGTATATCCTTTATACAAGTAGCCTTTTTTATACAACTGACCGAGCAGATACCAAAGAGTTTCAATGTATTCGTTCTTAAAAGTGATGTAAGGATTGTCCAAATCGACCCAATAACCCATTCGAGTCGTCAATTTATCCCACATATCCTTGAACTTCATAACCTCGCTACGGCATTCTGCATTATACTCATCAACAGATATTTTGCTGCCTATATCTTCCTTTGTTATGCCTAACTTTTTCTCTACGCCCAACTCAACAGGTAATCCATGCGTATCCCAACCTGCTTTTCTTGCGACGTAAAAACCTTTTTGCGATTTGTAACGACAGAAAATATCCTTTATCGTTCTTGCCATGACATGGTGAATGCCCGGCTGTCCGTTGGCAGAAGGCGGTCCCTCAAAGAAAATAAAAGGTTTTGCACCCTCTCTTGTTTTCAAACTTTGTTTGAATGTATCATTCTTTGTCCACTCTTCAAGAACCTGTTTGCCGATTTCCGTCAAATCAAGTTGCTTATACTCTCTGTACCTCTTACTCATATAAAATCAAATATAAATCTCCATTAAAACAAACTGCAAAGATAGAAAAAAAGCGGCGTTTCACTATGCTTTCACGGCGTTTTTCGGTTTTGGATATGCCTTTGAGAGCATACTCTTCAAGGGTTGTGATTTTCAATATGTCATTTTATTTGTACCTTTGCCAAAACAAAAAATAATCACTCATGAAGAAAACTCATTTGTTGTCGGCTTTATTTGTCGTTCTCTTTGCTTCTTGCTCCAAAGAGGCTTCTTTCGTAATGGAAATACCTGAGTTGACGGAAGGAAATGTATTGGTGATTTATGCAAATCCCGAACAGATAGAAGCCGGAATACAAGATACTTTGGCATCTGCCGCTTTTACCAACGGCAGGTTTGAAGCCGTATTCGACAGTCTTGCTTTCGATGCAGATTATGGGGATTGTTCTCTTGTCGTTACGGATAAGGAAGGCAAATTTGCCTGTAATCTTCCCCTTCCTATGCGTAAGGGTAAAAAGACAAGCATGAAAATCGGAGAATTGAACAGTTTCCTTAAAGGAGAATCCTATCTGCGTACTACCTATTCAGGTAATGATTATGCCGAAAGCTTCTCCGATTTCTTCAACAAGCTGATTACCGAATCCGAGAATTTGCAAAAGCACCCCGAAGATACGAAACAAATATATGAAAAGCAGGTTGCTCTGTACAAATCTATACTTGAAAAGTATCCGAACTCCGGAGCGGCATATTCTCTTTTAATAGGACAAATCATAAGAACCTCTCCGACCGAAACCAATCCTCTTTCCGATTATTGTTCGGAGCTTTGCTTGGATGTGGATTACAGAAATAAATGGGCTGTTTATCTCGGCAATGTGATGAAAGACCGCCAAAAGAAAGCATTAAGTTCATCCGTTCTCTCCTTTGCAGCATTGGATATTAACGAAAAGACATTTACAGAAAGAGAGATAAAGCCTCACAAATATGTTTTGATATGTTTTTGGGCTTCATGGTGCAAACCCTGCAGGGAAGAAATACCTCTGTTGAAAGATTTGTACAAACAATACAATGCTAAGGGTTTGGAGATTGTCAGTATTTCGATTGACACCAACCCTGCCGAATGGTTGACGTATGTAAAAGCCAATCCATTACCGTGGTTATCTCTTATAGGAAACGGAAGAGAGATTACAAGTCGGTACAATTTCGAGATGATTCCCATGAACATCATTGCGGATAAAGACGGTAAGATTTTGAAAAGAGAGTTGTTCGGAAACGATATTCGCAAGGCTGTCGAAGAATTGATGCATGAGTAGATTGCCGAAACTTCCGAGACTTTCCAACAGGCATAAGGCATACATATATTTTCTTATCGGTATTGCGATAGGTTTGGCTGTCGTATTCTTCTTTGCCAAAGACCGCTTTGTTTATTTGGAAGACGGCAACAGAGGAAGAAATCGAACAAACATATCAATACAATCTG
The DNA here is from genome assembly GCA_900546465.1 of uncultured Bacteroidota bacterium. Taxonomy (GTDB): domain Bacteria; phylum Bacteroidota; class Bacteroidia; order Bacteroidales; family P3; genus Onthomorpha. The sequence goes on from URCX01000177.1 coordinate 2,595, forward strand.
AAAAAGACATTTCCAATCCGAAACAGAAAACAAAGAAGTATCACTTCCGTCCGTTTAACCCCAATACCGTTACATACGAAGAACTGATTTCATTCGGTTTGAGTGAAAAACAGTCGTCAAATATAGTGAACTACCGAAGCAAAGCCAAAGGGTTCAAGGACGAGAAACAATTTCGCCGATTGTATTGCATGAATGATTATCTCTTTAATCAAATTCAACCGTATCTTATTTTTGATACAGAAAAACCGGCTGCCGTTTCGGAAGATCAAACGGTACATTTTGAAACCGAAAAAGCCGAGCACCTCTTTCAAACTGTCGAAAGGAAACAGTTGATTTTGGACTTGAACCTCTCTGATACGCTTGACCTGCAACAGTTGAATGGAATAGGGAAAGTACGAGCAGGAAGAATTTACAGATACGGCAAAAAACTCGGAGGATATGTGTCGGTCGATCAACTGAAAGAGGTTTACGGCATGGATGAAGACTTATTTGAGAATATAAAATCCCACTTCATTGTAACAGACATTCGCATCAAGAAAATCAATATCAATTCCGATGATGTGAAATATCTTATTTCTCACCCATACATAGACTTTCAACTCGCCAAAGCCCTTATCAGATACCGCAAAGAATACAAGAAAGACTTTGAAAAGGCAGAAGACATACAGAATATACACTTGCTAAGCGAAGAAGAATATGAAAGACTCCTCCCATACATAAAAACAGAGGATTGAAAAGTCTAATAAAGAGGGTAGGGAGATTTTAATCTGCATTTATTACTGTTTATTCTTAGTCGAGTTCGTATTTTGGTAATGGAAAAAAGAAAAGATGAAACGCCATTGTGGCGTTTCATCTTGGTGTTATGAAGTGTTTACGTGGGTCTTTTATTCGATTATCAGCTTTTGTGTGTTTACATTATTACCGCATAGGATACGTATGTAATATACT
>URCX01000178.1 GCA_900546465.1 uncultured Bacteroidota bacterium
TGATATATTTTTCGGCCTTTATTCCGTCGGTTATGACCGCCCTTGTTTCTTATAAGGTCGCAATGCTGCTCGGAGTCAAGCCCCTTGCCTTTAGGGTTCAGGTTCCGGAAATAAGTGCGGTTGTTTGTCTTAAGATAGTTGTGCTTTCGGCACTTTGCGCCGTTTTGAGCATAGTTTTTTGTCTTAGCATACACTGCACCGCAAGGCTGCTTTCTAAGTATATAAAGAACGATTATTTGCGCATTATAGCCGGCGGATGTGCGGTGGCCGCTTTGACGTTTATTCTCGGAACAACCGATTATAACGGCGCCGGAACGGCGATAATCGCCGAATGCATAGGAGGCAAAGCCCTTCCCTATGCCTTTATACTTAAAATTATATTTACCGCGCTTACCGTGTCGGTGGGATATAAGGGCGGCGAGATAATTCCGACATTTTTTGTCGGGGCGACCTTCGGATGTACCGTTGGCGGATTGCTCGGGCTCAATCCGGCGTTCGGCGCGGCGATTGGAATAATAGCAATGTTTTGCGGCGTTACCAACTGTCCTATAGCGTCTATATTTATGAGTGTCGAAATTTTCGGCGGAGCGGGAGTGCTTATTTTTGCTCTTGCCGCCGGGGTGAGCTATTTACTGTCGGGATACTACGGGCTTTATTCGAGCCAAAAAATAATATATTCAAAATTAAGACCGGAATACATAAACCGGCTGGCGAAATAGCCCGGGGCAACAGATGTTGTATAATTATATGTGCCATACCGGAGCGTCTGCTAAAGAGCGTTTTATAAAATCGGAGGAAATTTAAATGAAAAATGTTGGAAAGATGATATTAGTAGTTATTTTGTCAGTAACGTTAATAATTTCACTGCCGGAGTTAATTTCATCAAGTTTTGAAGAAACATCTTCGGCTTTCTCGAGCTCATCACTCCAAGGACGCTTTCCGTAAATTTTCTCCACGTCCTCTCTGAATATGACTTCTCTTTCTATAAGTATAGCCGCCAAAGCGTCCAACTTCTCTCTGTTCTCCGACAATATTGACTTGGCTTTTGCATACGCTTGCTCAACCATTCCATGTATTCTTTCATCGATTTTCTCCGCCGTCTTCTCACTGAACGGTTTCTGGAAGCCGTATTCGCTCTGCCCCGTCGAGTCGTAGAAACTCAAATTACCGATTTCCTTATCCAAACCGTAATAAACAACCATTGCATAAGCCTGTTTGGTTACTCTTTCCAAATCGTTCAATGCACCGGTGGAAACCTCTCCGAATACCAACTCTTCTGCCGCACGTCCTCCGAGCAAAGAAACCATTTGATCCATCAACTGAGCCGTGGTTGTAATCTGTCGTTCCTCCGGAAGATACCATGCAGCACCCAAAGCAGAACCTCGCGGCACTATTGTAACCTTTACCAAAGGGTTTGCATGCTCCAAAAGCCAACTGACAGAAGCATGACCCGCTTCATGATAAGCAATGGTACGTTTTTCCTTAGGCTTGATTATCTTTGTCTTCTTTTCCAATCCGCCTATAATCCTATCCACGGCATCAAGGAAGTCCTGCTTACCGATAATCTTCTTATCGTTTCTCGCAGCTATCAACGCAGCTTCATTACACAAGTTGGCAATATCCGCACCTGAAAAACCCGGCGTTTGTTTCGCAAGGAAATCTATATCCACCTCCTTATCATCGTATTTAAGGTTCTTCGTATGCACCTTGAATATGGCTTTTCTTTCCTCCACATCGGGCAATTCCACATGTATCTGCCTGTCGAACCTGCCGGCACGCAGCAATGCTTTATCCAATATGTCGGCTCTGTTCGTGGCAGCAAGTATTATCACACCCGCATTTGTTCCGAAGCCGTCCATCTCGGTCAAGAGTTGGTTCAATGTATTCTCTCTCTCATCATTTGAGCCGGAAGCCAAATTCTTTCCCCTTGCCCTGCCTATTGCATCAATCTCGTCTATAAAGATTATGCACGGAGCCTTCTCCTTTGCAGTCTTGAACAAATCCCTTACGCGGGAAGCCCCCACTCCGACAAACATCTCCACAAAATCACTGCCAGAAAGCGAAAAGAACGGCACCTTTGCTTCACCCGCAACAGCCTTTGCCAACAAGGTTTTTCCCGTTCCCGGAGGACCTACAAGCAAAGCCCCCTTGGGAATCTTACCTCCCAACTGCGTATATTTCGATGGATTTCTGAGAAAGTCCACAATCTCTTTCACCTCCACTTTTGCACCTTCCAAACCTGCAACATCGGCAAAAGTAACCTTCACATCATTATCCTTATCATAAAGTCTCGCCTTGCTTTTGCCCACATTGAATATACCGCCGCCCATTCCTCCTCCGGAAGAACCGCTTCTCATCATTCTGAAAAAGACAATCCATATAACAAGCATAAGAATCATGGAAAAGAAAAACATGGAATTTTCACCGAAAAAGCTCTTCCTCGTTTCGCTTTCCACATTTATCCTGAGCTTGGCAATGATTTCCTGCTTTTTCAACTCACTTTCAACCCCCACCGTATCCTTTGCAATCCATTGGTTCTCCACCGTTTTAAGCTGTTCGCGGAAATCATCGTAATTGACGAACTTATAAACATAGAAACCTTTGCCCGTATCGGAAGCATTCGAGAAAATACCCTGTTTTTGTCTCAAATCCTTGTAATCACTGTCATTTTTGATTTTGTCCGCCTTGATATAAACCTCCGCAAACTCCTTATTGACAACGTTTATCTTGGAATAATCCTTATCTACCAGCACTTTTTGAAGTCTGTCCCACTTTATATCCTTGCTTATCGAGTTTCCCCCATCACCGGTGAACCATACCAAACCCAAAGTAAGAATAACCAAAAAGTAAATCCAATATAAATTGAACTTGAACTTACCTCCGCCCAAGGGGTTTCCCCCTTTATTATTTTGTTTGCCTGTCATACTACTCCTCGTCCTCGAAATGAACTTGTTTAACATCTTTCCACATTGACTCTATGTTGTAGAACTCTCTCGTTTCAGCCAAGAAAATATGTATTACAACGTCAAAGTAATCCAACAACACCCATTGACAATTCTGCAAGCCCTCCACACGGCGGGGACTTATGCCTGTCATTTCTCTGACCTGTTTTTCAACCTCATCAGCCAAAGCATCGACATGAGAGGGAGAATTTGCGGTGCAGAGAACATAGCATTCAAACAACGAACCCTCCACTTGGTCAAAATCAATCAATGTTATCTGTCTGCCTTTCTTGGACTTTATGGCTTCGATGGCTATTTTGGAAAGCACTTCCGCTTCTTTCTTCTGTTTTGTCATCAGTCTATATTGTGAATTTCCTTGCAAAGGTACAAATATATACGGTATATCATAGCAAAAACCTCACAATTTGTTTACCGACCAAGCAAAGCAAGCCTCGTAAATCATAGAAGAAATCGAAGTTCTATGGCATTTATCGTTTCTATTGTTGCAGGAAATTGCAGGAAATCCCCGCAAGAAAATGTTAAAAGTGAATTGTGAATAAAATTTTATCCTTTATGGTTCTGCGAAT
>URCX01000179.1 GCA_900546465.1 uncultured Bacteroidota bacterium
GATTGAAGAATTTCATGGAGCATCCGCTGAAAAATCATCTTCAAAAGCCCCTTTCCAAAAAACAGGAAACAGTTTCCGCCCCTGCAATCGAAGTAAAAAAAGACAATATACTCGATGAAATAAACCAATACAAGGAACCGGGACTCTCTGAGAACCCCACAAAAGAAGAAGTCATCGAAAGATTTCTGAAAATAGAGAACCCCAAAGTCGGAAAACTCTCTTCGGAAGAAGAAAGTCCCATAATAGACGAAATAATAAAGCAATCGGCAAGCGACGACTTCAAAATCGTAACCGAAACAATGGCTAAAATATACCTCAAACAAGGCAATAAAGACAAGGCACTGCAAATTTATCGCCAATTAACAGCCCTTAATCCAAAAAAAAGTGCTTACTTTGCAGACCGAATCAGAGAATTGGAAGAAAATAAATAACACAAAAAAAACAGTAGAGAAGAAATGTTTGTATTCGTAACAGTATTGATTATCGTAGTTGCCGTTTTGTTGGCAATAGTGGTATTGATTCAAAACTCCAAAGGCGGTGGATTGGCAGCCAACTTCGCTGCACAAAACCAATTCATGGGAGTGAGGAAAACGGCAGACGCCTTGGAAAAAGCAACATGGACATTGGCAGGAGCAATGTTGGTTTTATGCCTTGTTGCAACCGCTTTCACACCGGGAAGAACCACTGTGGAGAACAATAACGGCACACAGTTGGATCCTAATGCGATAAAGACAACCGTTCCTGCAAAACAAGCACCGGCATTGCCTGCTGCACAACCTGCTGCAACACCGAACGCAAATTAGGACAGCAATCAAAAATCCATAAAACAGGAGAACAAGCTACCAATGGCAGCATTCGTCTCCTGTTTTTTAGTACTCTGAAAAACCAAACGCCGTTTGAGAAAACTCAAACGGCGAAAGAATTTCCCAAAACGGCGTTTTATTTTACCGAAACGGCCTTTTGCTTCTCGGTGTCCTACGGACGAAGAAAGGAATGTGAGAATTGAGGCGTGGAAATAGGGATTGGAGTTTGCGGATTGAATTTTATTTGTTATCTTTGCAAACGAAAGGCGGAGTGTTCGCCCGAAAAGAATGGTGTAAATAAAAATCCGATTATGGAGAACTTTGTCGTATCTGCTCGCAAGTATCGTCCGAGTGATTTTCATTCGGTTGTGGGGCAGGAACATATAACTTCCACTTTGCAGAACGCTTTGCGGAATAACCGTCTTGCACAGGCGTTTTTGTTTTGCGGTCCTCGTGGTGTGGGTAAGACTACTTGTGCCAGAATTTTGGCAAAGACAATAAATTGCACCAATCTTACTCCCGAAACGGAAGCCTGCAACGAATGTGAGAGTTGTAAATCATTTTTGAATAATGCGTCATTCAACATAGTGGAATTGGACGCTGCTTCCAACAACTCGGTGGAAGACATTCGTTCTCTTATAGAACAGGTCAAGATACCGCCACAGAATGGTAAGTATAAGGTATATATAATCGATGAGGTACATATGCTGTCTCAGGCGGCTTTCAATGCTTTTCTCAAAACTTTGGAAGAACCTCCTGCATACGCTAAGTTCATTCTCGCAACGACGGAAAAGCAGAAGATTATGCCGACTATACTGTCCCGTTGCCAGATTTTCGATTTTCATCGCATAAGCAATGATGATATTGCAAAGCATTTGGAATATATCGCCAAGAAAGAGAATGTGGAATACGAGACGGAGGCTCTGCATATCATTTCTCAAAAGGCTGATGGCGGCTTGCGTGATGCGTTAAGCATGTTCGACCAACTTGTATCCTTTACAGGGGGAAAACTTACGTACAAAAACATCATCGATAATCTGAATGTATTGGATTACGATTACTATTTCCGTCTGACGGATTTGCTTTTGGCAGGAGACATTCCGCAAAGTCTTCTATTGTTCGACCAAGTGTTGAAGAAAGGTTTTGAAGGTAGTCATTTCATAGGTGGTTTGGCTGCTCATTTTCGCAACCTCCTTGTTTGCAAAACGCCTGTTTCGGCAGGTCTTTTGGAGGTCAGTCCGACCGTGGCACAGAGATACGTAACTCAAGCACAGGCTGCTCCTCAGGTATTTATACTTCGGGCTTTGGAATTTGCAAACGCATGTGCTTTGGAGTACAGAGAGAGTTATAATAAGAGGCTTTGCGTCGAGCTGACTTTGATGAGGATTGCTTTCATCATGAATAAAATCCAATCGAATAAACAGATCGCCACGCCTCCGGCAGTTACTGCACAACCTACTCCCGTACAATCCGTTCCAAGCGGAGAGCCTAAAAAAAAAATGACTCTCTGACCGATACCCGAACCAAGGAACAGATAAAGGCATCGCTCGGAACGGTAACCAGATTTTCAATTAACAAATCCGTTGCCGTAAGTCGTGAACTCTTGGAAAAGAACGAGAAAAACGAACGTGAGCAAAGATGCCTTAACTTCGACACTTTCAAACGTACATTGGCAGAATATGCAAACAAAATCAAAGATGAAGACCGTAATTTGGCGTTTTCATTGACCAATGCGATTTGCCGGCAAGGCGAAAATGACATAATCATCTTGGAAGTAAGCAATAAGATTGCCGAAAGCGAGATAAATCACAGCAAACAAAAGATACTGTTGTTTGTTAAGCAGGAAACCGGCTTCGATAAGATAGTTCTGCAAGTTGTTTGCAAGCAAGAGGAACTTAAAACCAAGATTTACTCGCCTGCCGACACGTATAAGCACTTCAAAGAGAAGCGTCCGGAAATTGAAAAGTTGGTAAAGACTTTCGATTGTGAGTTAGAGTATTGATACTAAAAGCATACACTTATGGGAACAGCACTTATATTTTTAGGAATTCTCGTTTTCTCTGCACACCTCTTCTCAATGATGTTCAGCAAAAGGAAAATACCTGATGTTCTTTTGCTTTTGATTATAGGAGTATTGATAGGCCCGGTATTGAAAATCGTTCAACCCTCGGACTTCGGCAGTATGGGCGGCGTATTCACTTCCATAACTCTTGTGGTCATACTTTTCGAGGGAGGAACAGGTATAAGTATATCTGATTTGCAACAATCATGGCGATCCACAGTCAAACTGACGGTAAGCAGCTTCCTTGCCGCTGCCGTAAGCGTCGGATTTATTTGCCATTTCTTCGGAATGGATTTATTGAATTGCATGATAATCGGCAGCATATTGGCAGGTACATCTTCCGCCGTGGTCATTCCGCTTGCCCAACACCTCAAACTGACCACTCAAACCAAGACTGCACTTATTTTAGAGTCAGCCATAACGGACGTTCTTTGTATTGTGTTTGCCTTTGCTTTCATGGACGCAAAGCTTATGGGAAGTGGCTTGAATGTCGGCAAGGTTGCGGGCAATGTCTTGGCATCTTTTATCTTGGCAACGCTTTTGGGATTTATAGGAGCAATGATTTGGGCAAG
>URCX01000180.1 GCA_900546465.1 uncultured Bacteroidota bacterium
TAAAATCGGAATAAAGACCCGCTTACTTCAAAGCTCGACTTACGCTCCGCAAAGCGAAACGGATATGCGTAACAGCTTTACAAAGCAAAAACTCTTTACGGATTACAAGAATAAACCCTACTTTCAAGCATTCAACAACAAATTCCCTTTCATCGATAACCTTTCCTGCCTTGACCTTCTGTTCAATATGGGAACTGAATCGCAGCAGTACTTGGATTTTGTCTGAATGCTTTGCTTCCTTTCTCTTCTTCTGCACAACTGATTTACAAGCTTGGCAGAGGAAATGGCATACCGATGATTATACTATGGGACAATAAGACAATAAAAAACGGAAGCCGATATATGAAATCGACTTCCGAGTTGGCATATTCTATGCTAAAGTATTCTAAGCGTACAATTCAGTGAAGATTTTCCTCAACTTCTCGCACTCTCTCAACTCTTGAAGAGTGATTTCGGCATGTCCTTTTGTGTAACCATTGCCGATAAGCATAGTAACGTCGCTTCCCACACCTTCTGCTCCGAGAGCGGCTTTGGTAAACGAAGTTGCCATCGAGAAGAAGTAAACTATACCGGTGTTCTTCGTAACGAGTATCGAAGTCATTTCGGTATCCGGAATATTCACATTGTTGATGCAAATATCAGCCATTTGACCGTTTGTCATCTCTTCAATCTTCTTCATTACAGGTACAGGTTGCGTTGCATCGGCTGCAAACACTTCGTCGCAGAATCCCAAATCCAACATTCTCTTTGTGGATTTCTCGCTGTGGCAGATACCGATAACCTTTCCTGTTACGCCTGCTCTTTTCTTTGCTTCGTAGCAGCAAAGCATTCCTGACTTTCCGCCTGCTCCTATGATGACTACCGTGTCGCCCGGTTTAACGAGTTTTGCGGTTTGTGCAGGGGCTCCGGCTACGTCAAGTGCCGAAAGGGCAAGGTTTTCAGGTAAGTCGTTAGGTATTTTGGCATATATACCGGACTCAAACAAGATTGCTTTTCCGTCTATATCCACTTGGTCTATTTCAGGACGGATTTCTTTGATTTTATCTATTCTCAACGGAGTCAAAGACAAAGATACCAATGTTGCGATTTTGTCTCCAACTTTCAAATCCGTCTTTCCAATCAAAGCATCGCCTATTTTCTCAACGGTTCCAAGCAACATACCGCCCGAACCTGTTACAGGATTACGGTGCTTTCCTTGTTTCTCTACTATGGACATCATTATCTTGGCAATTTCTGCCTTATCACCCTTTGCTTGTTCCTCTATCTGAGTGAAAGAAGCAGAGTCGATATTCAAAGTTTGAACATCGATAAGGATTTCATTGTCATAGATTTCGTCCATATTGTTATCCAACTTATCGGCAGGTTGTGGCAACACGCCTTTTGGAGAGATTACACGGTGGGTTCCGTATTTACATCCTTTCTTCATCATTGCTGTATATGTTTAATTGTTACAAAAATATTCTGTTCTTTGAATGTGCAAAAGTACGTTTTTTTTTCCACATTAAGGCTGTTTGAAGACGATTTTCTGAATCGGCGTTTCGTTTTTTTATTTCGGCGTATTAGAAAATTCTTTCGGCCTTTCATCGGAAATGAAAGGCCGTTTTGTTCAAAGGCTTTGAAAAGGCTTATGTCGGAATGTACTTACCGCTTTTTTACATATTTGAGAATGAGGTGGTTCATGGGATTAGGTTCCAAACCCTCTATATTCTTTTGCATAAAACGCAGCACTTGGTCGTAGTAAAGTACCACAACGGGGGATTCTTCCATAAGAATACGATTCATTTTCTTATAAATATCCGCTCTTTTCTTTGTATCGCTTTCCTTACGAGCCTTTTCATAAAGTTTGTCATACTCTTTTGATGAGAAAGCAGTGTAGTTCGAGCCTTTGGGAGAACGGTTAGGTGAGTAGAAAAGGGAAAGATAGTTTTCCGCTTCCGGGTAATCGGCAATCCAGCTGCCTCTGAACCATTCCGTTTTACCTTGTGCCATGCTTTCTCTTAATGCGGCAGGCGGGCAGACGTCCAATTTGACTTTTATACCGGTTAAGCCGAGTTGTTGTTGTATGTATTTGCAGAGGTCAAGATAAGATGCCGTTGTGGATAAGGTGATTTCCGGCAAGCCTTTGCCTTGCGGGTAGCCGGCTTGTGCAAGGAGTTCCATGCACTTTGGGGGATTATAATCGTATATTGCAGTACTGTCGAAACCGGGAAGCGATGGCGGAATCATTCCCCAGCATCCGGCAATACCGATATTGTTTCGCAGGTATTTTATCATCTTCACCCTGTCGAAGCCATGGTTTATGGCTTGACGTATTCTTTTATCCTTCAATGGAGAGTTCTTGTCGTCCAAGCGAAAGCCGAGATATTCCGTATTGAGATAAGGTTGCGTCATCAGCTTTATGCGATTTCTGTATTTGGCTTGCAACTCTCCTTTTCGGGTAAGCACTTCGTCTTTATAATTGGGGTCTATCCCTGAAATGAAATCAATATTGCCTTTCACGAACTCCAAAAAGACGGATTGTTTATCTATTATGAAACTGACCGACACGGCATCCAAATAAGGCAAAGCATTTCCGAGGCTGTCCTTTTCAAAATAATCTTCATTTTTCAGCAGAACAAGTTTCACGCCCTCCTTCCACATTTTGAATTTGAAAGGGCCTGTTCCGACAGGTTGCTTTCTGAAATCCTCCTTGTAGTATTCCACAGCTTCCTTAGGCACAACGCTTGCGTATGGCATTGAGAGTATTCCGAGAAAAGGAGAAAAGGCTTCCTTTAATCTTATATATAATGTACTGTCATTTGGAGCCGATATATTGTAATTTCCTGCTGTTTTTTCTATACAGGTAAAGAAGTTTCTGCCCGGGGAAGCAGTTTTCTCGTCAAGCAATCTGTTTAAACTATAAACAAAATCCTCTGCCACCACACGCCTCCGACCGTTACGGAACACCTTGCTGCGATGAAAATATACGTCCCTTCTCAAATGAAATACATATTCCCTACCGTCGGGAGAGATCTCCCAAGTCTTGGCAATGCAAGGACGTATGTTCAAATCCTTATCCGTTTGAACCAAACCGTTGTACAACTGCAAGTCCGCCCAAATCATCGCTTGGTCTTTTGCAAAAGCAGGGTCAAGAGAAGCTATTCCGGCAGCCTCATTATAGCGAAAGACTTTCTTATCCACAAGCGGTTGTGGTCTTCCGCAAGAAAAGAATAAGACAAGGACGGCAAAAAATGCTGAAAGTAAAGGATAATTTCGGAACATCAATTTTTTATAGCGTCGAAGTTTTTACCATAAACACCTTGTGTCTTAGCGACAGAAATAAACG
>URCX01000181.1 GCA_900546465.1 uncultured Bacteroidota bacterium
GTTATTGGAACAATGCGGAATTCGAGCGTATGCTTGAAGGGAATTTAGATGGAGACATTGCCAAAATTATTCTTTGGCTGTATGAGAATCACCTCATCGAGAAAGGCAAGTCTGGCTATGGTTTAAGACGCTATGATGATGTGAAAAATTCACAATGCGAACACATAGCTCCAAAGACAGAGAACCAGAATCCGGACTGTGGATATTGTCCGTATGATGACGAATTCAGAGAGTCTTATCTAAATTGCCTCGGAAACTACTTGCTGCTCTCTGGTCATCATAACGAATCCATCGGCAACATATCTTTTGACATGAAGCGAGATACCTACACACAACTGCTTCAACAACAAGAAGTGCGTGATATGACCGAACAAGACCATTATTGGGATAAAGAAAAAATCCAAGCAAGAAAAAAACGTATTGTCAATTTCGTAATGGCAACATTCTGATTGTTTGAAAGTATATATCATAAACCGGATATGCAGTCTTTTTGCTATTGCATATCCGGTTCGTTCTTTTTGTCGTAAGGATAAATTCGTGGAACGGGTGACAGAAGTGGCTCCACGATTGAACCGAAGTATAATTTATATAAGTCTGATATACAGTTGCCATATATCAGCTTTTATTATATTTGATACCGTAAAGTTCCCACTTCTTGTTGCTTTTCCAAAATTAATCTCAAGCTACAATAGCCTGTTTTCAAGGGCATTTTACTCTTAAACTAAACAGCGATCTAATCGCAAGCATATTATAAAGTCCGATTTTCTTTAAGATTTTCGGACATTTTATTGCTGGGCTGGAGGGAATGTTGTACTTTTGTACTCAGATTATTAATGATCATGGGAATAATACTAACAAAAGAAATACGCAATACTATTGAAAGTAATGGACCAAATAAACTATATATGGTCCAGGATTTTGCCTATCTAAATAATGATGGACTGGTTACTCGTACCCTTTCCAGATTAGAAAAGGAAGGTGTTCTTATACGCCTCTCGCAAGGCATATATTTATATCCGTCACGAAATAAGTTCGGAATACTTCGACCTTCTATAGAGGAAATCGCTTATGCCGTTGCTGAAAAGGATAAGGCACGCATTATTCCCAGCGGATTGACAGCCTTGAACAAGCTCGGACTTTCCACACAGGTTACGATGAATGCGGTCTATTTGACAGATGCCGCTGCAAGGGAACTTACTATCGGAAACCGTAAAATCATATTCAAACGTAGCGTACCCCGCAATTTTGCCTATAAGACGGACTTGTTCCCACTTATAGTCGCTGCCATGAAAGAGTTAGGGAAAGATGGAGTAACCGATGAACAGGTTGCTATCATAAAACAAGCCATTGAAAAATATGGCAGTCCTGATGAAATCAAATACGATTATAGCATTGCTCCGCAATGGATTAAACAAAGACTTGCATTATGAATTTTACTAAACTCACAAAAGAAGAACAACTTACCATTTTGGCTAATGTAGCCGAAGACAAAGGGATTGTGGACAATGCCGTAGAGAAGGACTATTGGGTCAGTATGGTGTTACGTGCAATATTTTCCTTGCCGTACGCTACGGCTTTTGTGTTCAAAGGAGGAACAAGCCTTAGCAAAGGTTGGGGATTGATAGAACGTTTCTCTGAAGATATTGACCTTGCAATAGATCCCAAATATCTTGACTTTACAGATATTTCGACTAAAAGCCAACAGACTAAATTACGGAAAGATTCCAAAAAATTTATAGATGGCACTTTGGTACTTGACATTGAAAATAGATTAAAAGAGTTTGGGGTGTTAGAATGTTGCAAGGTCATTGTCCCGGAGACATCTGTTAGCGACCTTGATCCAGTAGTCCTATTTGTAGAGTATAATTCAGTGCTGCAAACAAAAATGCAATACATACCGGAACGAGTCAAAGTTGAAATAAGCTGCCGTTCACTCATGGAGCCGTCAAAAGAGGTGGAAATGCGTTCTATGATAGAAGATGCCTATCCGGGTGAAGAGTTTTCATTGCCGATATTTACAGTCTCCACTGTAGTGCCGGGACGGACATTCTTGGAAAAGGTTTTTCTTTTACATGAGGAGTTTAATCGTCCCAACGGCTGTACGCATATCGAACGTATTACACGGCACATGTATGACATTGTAAAGATGATGGACAAGCCTTTTGCAATGGAAGCTATGCATAATGTACAACTATACGAAGACATTGTGGCTCATCGCAAAAAGTTCACGGCATGGAGTGGACTGGATTATACTACCCACCATCCACATACAATATCGTTTCTCCCTCCCAGAAGCATTGAAAATGTTTTGCGTGATGACTATAAGCAGATGCAAATCGGCTTCATTTATGCTGATGCACCTTCTTTCGATGAGATTATGGAGCGGTTGCAGGATTTGCAAGACAGATTTAGAACATTGAAGTGAAAAATAATAGTTGACGGCATGGTGAACATTATTTTTGATATAAACGAAACTAATATTTTAGATTGATAAAGAATACAAAACATTGTTCAATATGGCACATAGTTTCATAACCAATAGAGACCGTCTACTTTCCGACATTATCACGGGTATCTTGCCCAAGTCGGATGCTGTGGATATTCTTGTGGGCTATTTCTATTTTTCGGGATACACCCATCTTGCCGAAAAGCTCGCTGACAAGCATCTCCGTATTTTGGTCGGTCTTGACATCGACACACGGATTTCTAACCGTGTTCGTGAGTGGAATGGCAACGCACCCGTAGCAAGGTTCGCGAAGAATATTTCAACAACTTGGTGAGGCTTATCAATGAAACCGACAATACCGATACAGACGAAACTATCAGAATGTTTCGCCAATTCCAACGTAAGATTTATGACGGTACATTAGAGATACGCAAGACAGAAGACCCGTGCCATGCAAAAATGTATCTCTTTGCCTATAACGACACTAACAGCGAGAACGGAGAGCAGCCCGGTGATGTGATTACGGGATCAAGCAACCTTTCCTATCAAGGATTGCAAGGCAGAACGGAAATCAATGTGCGTTTACAGACAAGGGTAAATATACAGAGGGCAAACAAATCTTTGATGAACTTTGGACTAATGCCATTCCCATTGTGAACGAAAATATCATTGACCGTTGGAAAGAAAAAATCGAAAGCCAAATTTGGATTGACCGTTTGATGTGACTTATATTGAATAATTGTGCTACCTTTACAGTAGGCAGTGTTTGTCGCATTGATGAAAAACGAACCGCATATGCAATATTGTTAGTTACAACATATCCGGTTCGTTCTTTTTGTCGTAAGGATAAATTTGTGGTTCTCG
>URCX01000182.1 GCA_900546465.1 uncultured Bacteroidota bacterium
AATGTCCTCATGGTGGGCAGCAATACACGGATATGGTAATACAGAATTAAATCAGGCGGCAGAACGTCAGTTGAGACAGTTCTCCCATGTTATGTTCGGCGGCTTGACACATCTTCCTGCAATACGTCTTACCGAAAAATTATTGAGTATAGTCGATGACAGTTTTCAAAAAGTATTTTTCGCAGACTCCGGTTCCGTTGCCGTGGAAGTGGCAATGAAAATGGCAGTGCAGTATTTTGCAGCTATCGGAAAACCTGAGAAAAGTAATTTTGTAACAATTCGCAAAGGTTATCACGGAGATACATGGAACGCAATGAGTGTATGCGACCCTGTTACAGGTATGCATAATTTGTTTTCCAAAGACCTTCCGCAAAGGTTCTTTATCGCCTCACCGGAAGATGAGAGTACTGAAGAATTGGAGCAAATAATAGCCGAACATAAGGACGATATAGCAGCTTTGATACTTGAACCTATTGTTCAAGGAGCCGGCGGAATGAAGTTTTACAGTCCTGCCTTTTTGGAGAAAGCCGTGAAGATTTGTCGTGAAGCAGGTTTGCTTGTGATTTTTGATGAAATAGCAACAGGCTTTGGAAGAACAGGAGAATTGTTCGCTTATATGCACACCTCGGTTGTTCCCGACATAATGTGTATCGGAAAAGCTTTGACAGGAGGTTATATTTCACTTTCGGCAGTACTTACTAATAATATGGTTGCAGAAGGAATAAGCAATAATCCTCCTTATGCCTTTATGCACGGTCCTACTTTCATGGCGAACCCTCTTGCATGCAGTATAGCCATTGCAAGTATCGAATTGCTTCTATCCACTCCATGGAAAGAAAAAATAGCAAGCATGGAGGCCAGAATGCGTCATTACTTGTCATCAGCAAAAAACTACTCCAATGTAGCAGATGTGCGAGTACTCGGAGGCATAGGTGTTATTGAGATGAAGCGAGAGGTCAATATGGAAAGCATAATGCCTAAGTTCATTGAGGAAAGAATATGGGTTCGTCCGTTCGGTAAGTTGGTTTACATAATGCCTCCATACATCATAACCGAAGAAGAACTCTATATACTATGTCATAAATTGCTTAAAGTCGTAAAATCGGAATGCTTGAGGAAATAGCTTCGGAGCTTGAACAACTCAAAAAAGATAATATGTATCGTTTCCTGCCTGCTGTCGAACTCGCAGGTAGGGGAGTGGTACAAGACAAAGCAGGAAAAGAACTTCTTGATTTATCTTCCAATGATTATCTCGCCATTGCAGGGGATGAGATTTTAAGAGAAGACTTCTTTCGTCTTTTCAAACCTAAGAGTTTTTCATCATCATCATCTCGTCTGATGAGCGGTTTCAATTCCGATACCGTGGAGCTTGAGCAACTTATCGCAAAAGACTATAACAGAGAAGCAGCATTGATATTCTCCTCAGGTTATCACGTGAATACCTCTATATTGCCTGCAATCGGCAATTCAAAAACCTTAATTCTTGCCGACAAACTTGTACATGCAAGTTTGATAGATGGAATAAGGCTGTCGAAATGTGAATTTCGCAGATTTGAACACAACAACCTCAAAGTTTTGGAGCGAATACTCGAAAGCAAGCATGCAGAATATTCCCGTATTATCATAGTCAGCGAAAGCACCTTTTCCATGGACGGCGACAAATGCGACTTACGTTCCTTGGTTGAACTGAAACGCCGTTTCAGTAATGTGTTACTCTATATAGACAGCGCCCATGATATAGGCACCACAGGCAAAAAAGGATTGGGTGAGCCGGAAGAACAAGGCGTGATAAATGAAGTAGATTTCATTGTGGCAACTTTCGGTAAGGCTTTGGCATCATGCGGAGCCTTTGTGGTGTGTGATGGAATTGTAAAGGAATACCTTGTCAACAAAGCAAGAGGATTTATTTTCTCGACAGCCTTATCGCCCATTCAAATGCAATGGACTCGCTTTATATGGGAACAAATGCCGAACTTCACAGCCAGAAGAACAAGCCTTGCAGAGAATGCCGCATACTTTCGTTTGCAACTGCAAGGAAAAAACATACAAACACCCTCTGCTTCTCACATCATACCCATTATAACAGGTCAAGCCGCAGAAACTCTGCAAAAATCTGCTGCTTTGCACTCGGCAGGCTTTCATTGTCTTGCCGTAAGACCGCCGACCGTTCCGCAAAATCTTTGTCGTCTCCGATTGAGCCTCAATTCTGCAATGACGAAACAAGAAATGGATACAGTCCTTTCCTGTCTGTAAAAAATAAAACAACAAAGAAATCATGCAAATCCGTTTTTTGAAACGAAAGCCGGAGAACAGAAAGTTGAAGATAGCTTTCCTCGGATTTTCGTTCGATACCGACATTATACTCCGATTGTTTCCGGAATTATCAAGGATAAATACCAAATTGCAAATTGAAGAGTTTGATTTGGCGATTGTGGATTTTACTTCCGCCATTCATTACCTTGCAAATGCTGATGAGGTAGGAGAGAAGCAGTGCTCGATAAAAGAAATATTCGATGTTTATGATGAGGTCTTTTTATATGCACATAGCTTTGGCGTTTATGCCGCAGGACTTTTCTTTTCCGCAGAAACAAACTTCTGTTCCTCCGAGATAAAGCACAAAATACATTCTGCCTTTGCCTTTTCAGGTACTTTGCAGCCGATAAATGATGAACAAGGAATACCTTTGAGGGTTTTCGCACTCACTCAACGGAACTTCAATGACGCAACTTTGCAAACTTTTCGTCTTCGTTGCGGATTGAAGCAGCAAGATATACCACATTCGGAAGCCTCTGAAAATTTCTCCGAAGCCTTGGCACTTGTCGAACAAGTGTATAACCATTATGGCAAGCCGGATTTCCATTATGATTATGCAGTAGTAGCAATGAACGATAAGATATTTCCTTCCCGCAATCAACTTGCAGCATGGCATAACGAAACAAAAATAATCTCCGAAGACTGTAACCACTTTGAAGCATTGGGCATGATGATTGATAAGTTGACGAAACCGTGATTAGAAAGAATGGAATTTCACTGTACAATATCCTCAAATCGGACGTTTCCGGAAGAAAAAACGCATCATGATATGCCCGAAAAGCCAAGTTCGGAAACTGTTTTGTAATACTCTTGTTTATCAGCCGATTGCCAAAACGCCGTTTCAGAAAATTAAAACGCCGAAAGAATTTCACGAAACGCCGAAAGAAAAAACCGAAACACCGTTTCGTCAGAGTCTTGATTTATGATTGTTTTTGCAAAGGCAATATACATGCTTTATATCGGTTGTCGGAAAATAAAA
>URCX01000183.1 GCA_900546465.1 uncultured Bacteroidota bacterium
AACCTGCGGTTTTATGTTCACTTTCTTTATACCCTTCCAATTTTCAAGCCTTTCGACTTGTATCTCATTGTCAAAGTGTCCGATATTGCACACAATGGCTTCCGTCTTCATGCGAGCCATATCCTCCGCAGTGATGACATCGCAATTTCCTGTGGTCGTTACATAAATGTTTCCTTGCGATAAAGCCTCTTCAAGTGTCGTTACCTCGAAGCCTTCCATAGCTGCCTGCAAGGCACATATAGGATCGATTTCCGTAACCAATACTCTCGCACCGTAACCTCTCATGCTCCTTGCACAACCCTTGCCCACATCTCCGTAACCGCACACAACGACAACCTTTCCAGCTATCATAACGTCCGTAGCCCTCTTTATACCGTCTGCCAAAGACTCTCTGCAACCGTAAAGGTTATCAAACTTGCTCTTTGTTACCGAATCATTCACGTTGATTGCAGGGATAAGCAATTCTCCACGCTCCATCATCTGATACAAACGGTGTACACCCGTGGTAGTTTCCTCACTCACTCCCCTCAAACGCTTCATTATCTTATGCCATTTGCGATTATCCTCTGCCTGAACGGCTTTCAAGGTTTTCAATATGATACTTTCATCCGTTGAAGCAGGAGTTGCGTCAAGCAAAGCCGGATTATCCTCTGCCGCATAGCCCTTATGCACCAATAAAGTAGCGTCTCCGCCATCATCTACAATCAAATCAGGTCCCTCTCCCTGCGGAAAAGACAATGCCATGTTCGTACACCACCAATAATCCTCCAAACTCTCACCCTTCCAAGCAAACACCGGTACACCGCTTGCCGCAATAGCCGCAGCAGCATGGTCTTGAGTAGAGAAGATATTGCAGGAACACCACCTCACATCGGCACCCAATTCCACCAAAGTCTCAATCAGCACTGCCGTTTGTATAGTCATGTGCAAAGAACCCATGATTTTAGCACCCTTTAAGGGCTTTTGCTTGCCGTATTTCTCCCTCAACGCCATCAAACCCGGCATTTCCTTTTCCGAAATCTCTATTTCCTTTCTTCCCCACTCTGCAAGGGAAATATCTGCTACCTTATAATTCAACGTATTGTCCATCATATTAAATCGTATTTTGTGTTTAATTCATCAATTTGTAAATCTCAAAAAATATATCGGTGTTCTGCATTACTCCGGTAAAGTTTTCCGCCCCCGTTCCGAAAGAATAAATCGGCACAGGTACGCCTGTATGATTCAAAGACGTCCAAACAGCTTTTGTTTTCTCAGCCTCGGCAGGCAATGTCAGTCCTCCGGTTTCATGATCTGCCGTTACAATGACAAGAGTATTGCCATTCCTTTTGGCGAAGTCCAAAGCCATGGCTACACAACGGTCGAAATCGATTACCTCATCAATCATCTGTTGATACTTATTCTCGTGTGCTTCCATATCTATCTTGCTTCCCTCCAACATCATGAAGAATCCTTTCTCGTTTCTGCCGAGCAATTCCAATGCTTTCGCCATATTGCTTTGCATTATGCCTCCTCGCTTGCCTGCCTTTGCCAAATGCTCCTCGGCGAACAAGCCTATGATTTTATTGTTACTGCTGTTATTCAACTCTTCTTGCGAAAACACCACATCAAAACCCCTTACCCGCAAACTGTCTGCAAGATTTTTCTTGTCCTTACGTCCTGAGGGAAGAAATCTTTTACTGCCTCCGCCAAATGCTATATCGCAATATCCTTCCAAATAGCACAAAGCTATCTCATCTTGCAACTTTCGGTCTTTTACATTGGCGATGAAACTTGCCGGAGTGGCGTGAGCAAGGTCGCAAGAGCAGACAATGGCGGTCGATTTGCCATATTGCTTGGCTATTTTCAAAAGAGAAGGGTGTGAAAAACCGTTTTTATCCAATCCTATTGCCTTATAGTTGGCTTTATGTCCCGTTGCTATCGCAGTTCCGCCCGCTCCGGAATCGGTAACCTTTCGATCCGCACAAGTTGTTATGGAAATGCCGGTATAGGGCATTGAAAACATTGCAAGAGAATCGCCGTTTGCCATATATGCGGCATAGCTTTGAGCCAAGCCCATACCGTCTCCTATCAATAAAATAACGTTCTTGACTTTCTGTTGCGGAAATGCAATAAAACAAATAACCGACAGCAAGAACCCAAAGACTGCTTTCTTCATCTCTTTTACAAGTTCAGTTGCTCCAATATGGTATTATAAAGCCACTTGGTATCCTTTCCCATTGCTCTTACCTGCTGTGGCACTATACTTTGGGCGGATTGTCCGGGTGTGGTGTTGATTTCCAAAAAGAAAACTTTGTTCTGCTTTTCATCATGAATGAAATCCACCCTGCAAACACCGCTGCAATGCAAGCCTTTGTATATTTCCTCGGTCAGATATTGTATTTCGGCAGTCAGTTCGGGGCTTATGGGTGCAGGGGTCAACTCATTGCTTTTACCCTTGTACTTTGCCTCATAATCGAAGAACTCATTCATCGACACTATTTCGGTAACAGGCAGAGCCTTAACCTCACCATCGATTTCCATTACGCCGCAACTAAGTTCTCTTCCCTCTATAAACTCCTCTATCATCACATCATGCCATACTCCGAAAGCCTTTTCCACAGCCGCAAGCAAGTCCTCTTTCTTGCAAACCTTACTCATGCCGATAGAAGAACCGCCGGAGGTGGGCTTCACGAAGACAGGCAGCCTCAACCTTTGCATTATCTCCTCCAAGCTCAAAGGAGCCGTCTTTCTTGTGATAACATTGTTTGCCACATTGACGATACCGAAACTTCTTACCACGGTATTGCATACCGATTTATCGAAAGTGATTGCCGAAACAGTGGTCGAACAGGTCGTATATGGGATTTGAAGCATATCGAAATAGCCTTGCAACAAACCGTCTTCGCCGGGCGTTCCGTGAACCGTTATATAAGCTGCATCGAAAAGTACTTTCTTACCATCTAAACAAAGAGAAAAATCATTCTTATCCACTTCCGTTCTTACTCCCCCCTGCTCATAATACCACGATTGACGAGTAAGAACTATAAGGTAAACATTATACTTTTCCCTATCTATATCTTCCTTAATCTGTTGGGAAGAAGCAACGGATACTTCAAACTCTCCCGAATATCCGCCTGCAACCAAAGCTATGTTTTTCTTCATTGCGATTATTGATTTTGTGTATTGTCGTTTTCAATGATAGATTTCTCCACTGAGGAAAGGCTTTGCTTCATATCGATAAGAAATTTCTTCAATTCGTTCAAAGTAAAAGCCAACTCAG
>URCX01000184.1 GCA_900546465.1 uncultured Bacteroidota bacterium
CGTTGTCAAGAAGTATGATTTCGTTATAACGGAAATAGGTGGTACGGTAGGTGATATAGAGTCGCTTCCTTTCGTGGAGAGTATAAGACAGTTGAAATGGGAATTGGAGGGTAATGCGATTGTTATTCATTTGACATACGTGCCTTATCTTGCGGCTGCGGGGGAATTGAAGACCAAGCCTACGCAACACTCTGTGAAAGACCTTTTGCAGCAGGGCGTGCAACCTGATATAATAGTGTGCAGAACGGAACATGAATTGACAGAGAGTGTAAGGGATAAGATTTCTTTGTTCTGCAATATCGATAGAGCCTCTGTGATACAATCCATAGATGCTCCGACGATTTATGAAGTGCCTTTCAATATGCTGAAAGAGGGATTGGATATTCAGGTTTTGAAAAAACTCGGCATAAGTGCCAAAGGTGAGCCTGATTTGGAAAAATGGCGTTCTTTCCTTTATCGTTTGAAGAATCCGTTGAGCGAGGTGAATATCGGTTTGGTTGGAAAGTACGTTGAGTTGAAAGATGCGTACAAATCCATTTCGGAAGCCTTCATTCATGCGGCTGCTGCAACGCAGTGCAGGGTCAAAATAAGGTGGGTGCATTCGGAAAAGTTGGAAGACGAACCCGAAAAGCTTGATGAGTACCTCGGCGGCTTGAATGGTATTTTGGTTGCACCGGGTTTCGGCTCGCGAGGCATAGAGGGTAAAATCATGGCAGTGCGTTATGCTCGTGAAAAGGGTATTCCTTTCCTTGGAATTTGTCTCGGCATGCAGTGTGCGGTGATTGAGTTCGCAAGAAATGTGATTGGTTTCAAGGATGCTAACTCTGTGGAGATGATGGCTTCGACTACCCACCCCGTAATCGACATGATGGAGGAGCAGAAGCAGATTACGAACATGGGAGGTACCATGAGGTTGGGAGCCTATCCTTGCAAACTGAAAGCAGGTTCAAGGATTTATGCGGCATACCAAAGAGAGCTTATCAGCGAGAGACATCGCCACAGATACGAATTCAACAGTGCATACTTGAAGGACTTCGAGCAGGCGGGTATGATTGCGACGGGTTTCAATCCGGACAGCGATTTGGTGGAGGTCGTCGAAATTCCGTCCCACCCATATTTTATAGGGGTTCAATATCACCCCGAATACCGTTCCACGGTGGAGGAACCGAGTCCTTTGTTTGTGTCTTTCGTCAAGGCGGCAAACGGAATGAAGTAAATGGTTTGATGTATAGGAAAAAACAGGAAAGCCGAAAAGGCTTTCCTGTTTTTGTTTTACTGCCGTTTTTGCAGCGTTTTATTCTTATTCCGAGAGCGAAAGGGGAAATTTTTTCTCTGTTTGAGTAAATCCTATTTTCCTTTGAGTATATTGTCGTAGCGTTTGGTGTCTTTCAAAACCTTGATTGCTTCTTGCAGTTCCCTGTCGTTCTCGAATATTGTCATGTAATAGTACTTCACACCGTAGAGATTGCGAGCTATGATGGCTTTAAGACTTGAGGCAATGTATTTCTCGGATTCCTTATTGGTTTTTTGCCGCTTGTTATCTTCGATTTCAGCTTTCTTCATGATTTCCGCAATCATTTTATCCTTGCTTGTGAGGTCTGTTGCGTAGTCGGCATAGCTGCTGTATTTGTTTGCAGTTGTGTCTTCTATTTCTTTCTTCAAGTAGTCGATGACTATTTGGTTCACCCACTCTTTTTTGATTTGTTGTTTGCTTACGCCTTCTTGCTCGGCATACTTTTCAAAGTCCGTTAATACGTTCAACTTTTCGTATTCTGCGGAGAAATCTTTGTATTCAGGTGCTTTTTTGAGGAAAGAATCCCTGTTCTCTTCAACCCATTTGAGAGCGTAGTTATTGAAAAGCCCTTTGGAACGGAGGTTGATAAGATAGTCGGAAGCCCTGTTGGTATCTATCGGCACGAAAACGTCCGGCATTATGCCGCCTCCGCCATAGACTACTCTCTTGCCGGCAGTGTAGAAACGCAAAGAGTCCGGAAAGTGAACGGAGTCTGCTGAAAGCAATTCACCATGGGAATAGCGTTTGTAGTAATCCTTTTGATATTCTTCCACTCCTTCATCGTACGGCTTTTGTATGCACCTTCCGCTCGGTGTGTAGTAGCGTGAGGTTGTCAGACGTATTTGGGATTTATCGTAAAGGTCGAACGGTCTTTGTACCAAACCTTTTCCGAAAGTTCTTCTGCCGACAATGACTCCTCTGTCCCAGTCCTGGACAGCTCCGGAGAGGATTTCGGAAGCAGAGGCGGAACTTTCGTCAACCATGATGACTAACCGTCCTTTTTCGAATAAGCCTTTCTTCTCGGCTCTCAGTTCCTGACGCGGAGACTTTATGCCTTTGGTATATACAATCAGCTTATCTTCACTGAGAAATTGGTCGCATATTTCAAAGGCTGTGTTAAGGTAGCCTCCACCATTGCCTCTCAAATCAAGGATAAGGCTTTTCATTCCCTCTTTCTGCAATGCGGTTAAAGCGTCCGTGAGTTCCTTGGTTGAACTTTGGGCAAAGCGGTTAAGCCTTATGTATGCCGTCTCTTTGTCTATCATGAACCATGTATCTATACTGTTGATGGGAATTTTGTCTCTTACTATGCTGAATACAATAGGCTCTTTTCTATTTCCGCGAATGACGGATATATTCACCTTGGTGCCTTTTTTGCCTCGCAGATGTTTGAAAACCCAATCGTTTTTGATGGTATCTCCCGTTGCTGCGAGACTATCGACTTTCACTATCTTGTCTCCGGCAAGCACTCCTACCTTTTCGGAAGGTCCTCCGTTGATTACCTCAACCACATGTATGGTATCGTTCATGAATTGGAAGCTGACGCCTATTCCATCGAAGTTGCCGACCAAGGGTTCGTTCATCTTGGCTACTTCGTCTTTACTGATGAAAACGCTGTGAGGATCCAGGTCTTTTAACATGGCTTCTATGCCTTTTTCGGACAGCTTATCCATATCAGGATTGTCCACATAGAAGTAGTCAATCATATTGATGGTTTGAATCAACTTGGTATTGGCGTTTTTAAGTTTGTCTTTGTCATTGCTTTGTGCAAGCGTGCTGACAGCCGCAAGCAGGAAAATAATCAAATTCAGCCTTTTCATAATGTCAAACAATAAATAACAAGGAAGAAACGTTGAAAGGAGTGAATTATTATTGTAATCAAAAAACAAAAAGAGAATGGATATATATTTGGTATT
>URCX01000185.1 GCA_900546465.1 uncultured Bacteroidota bacterium
TTTCCTGCCGTTGGTTCCGGCAAAACGCAAAAAAGAGAGACGCTTCGCCGTGTGCCGATAAGACAGTAATTTGAGAAAACTACAAAATCGGCATCTGCCAAGCAGGATTGGACAACAAAACAGGCGGCACTCAACTTCGGTTGGGTGCTGCCTGTTTTTGTACAGCTAAGGGTTGAAAATCGCCTATTTGGGGTTCTGTAAGGTTATTGTACGGATGTTGGCATATCTTCTATCACTTGTTCACTCAATTTGGTTTGCATACGCAAAAGTGTCCATTATTCAGCACATTAGCTTACGCGGAATATAAAAACACGGTTTAGTGGAATTTGGTTGCACTATGGCAGTTGTTTTCGCGGAAAAGAGAATAATCGACCACTACTTAACAAATTAAGCTGCACAGAACGGGAAGTATTTCAAATCAGATGCAATATCTATATAAATGTATTTTAAGTTTGATTATGCGAACTTTTTATCTGCATCTGCCTTGATTTCTCTTAAATATGTGATAAAATTAAAGGCATCAAGGGGGCGATAACGTGGCGGTTACCTATACAAAATTATGGAAGTTGCTTTTGGACAAAAAGATGAAGCGAACCGATCTAAAGAATATAGCTGGTATAAGCAGCAGTACGCTTGCAAAGTTGGGCAAGGATGAGTATGTTTCGCTTGAAAGCATTGAAAAAATATGTTGTGCGTTAGGTTGTAACATTGATCAGGTAGTTGATGTAATCGATCACACGCAAGATGAGGATAGCAATGGGGAATGTTGAAAATAAATTAAGGGTTGAAGATTCTTCTATTCATGACTGGTATCGATTTGTTCTGTCGTTTCCACCGCATTTAGTTCAGCAGTATTTGGAAACTTTTTGTGTTGATCAGACATCGTTTGTTTTGGATCCCTTTTGCGGGACAGGAACAACTAATGTTGAGTGCAAAAAGCACGGAGTTTCTTCTTGGGGCATAGAAGCAAGTCCTCTGACACATTTTGTAAGTAAGACAAAATGCGTATGGGCGAACGATACTTTCAATTTTTTGAACACAGCAAAACAAATCGCATTGGCAGCAGCACGGACGATAAATTCATTATCAAAGCCGAGAACACTTTCCGAGGAGCAAACTTCTTTAATTTTGAAAAATTCCATCTGCGAGCAACCATTGAGTAGTACATTAGTATTGAGAGATTCTATTCGAGCAGCAAATTCTCCTTTTGAGGATTACTATTTGCTTGCATTGGCAAAACACATCGTCTATTCATACAGCAACTTGAAATTCGGACCTGAGGTAGGGATAAGTCGAAAGAAAAAAGAATCTGTTGATGTAGTCGAAATATGGCTTTCGGAGATTGAGCGAATGGAAACTGATTTAGAATATTGGAAGCACCATTCTTCAACTTTTGCTGATATTTCTTTAGGAGACGCAAGAAGTATTCCCAAAAGGGATTACATCGGCAAGGTGGATTGTGTAATTACCTCACCTCCTTATCCAAACGAGAAGGATTATTCTAGGACGACAAGGCTCGAATCGGTTATTTTAGGCTTTATAAATACTAAAGATGATCTTAGAAATATTAAGAAAGGGTTCATTCGTTCCAATTCAAAAAATGTTTATCGCAGTGATAATGACGCTCAATACATATCAAATATTGGATCGATAAACAAATTGAGCAACGAAATAGAAGAACGACGTTTAGAACTTGGAAAGACATCTGGTTTTGAAAAACTATACGCTTCTGTTGTAAAACAGTATTTTGGAGGGATGGCGAGACATCTTTCCGAATTAAAACCATATCTTCGCAATGGTGCATCACTTGCCTATGTAGTTGGAGATCAGGCATCATACTTCCAGATTCCAATTCGCACCTCTGTCCTTCTAGGCGAAGTTGCGGAGAGTATCGGCGGATATAGAGTTGATCGAGTTGATACCTTTAGAAAGCGTTTTGCTACAGCCACAGAAACGTGGCTTAATGAGGATGTCTTAGTTTTGAAATATAAAGGAGATTGACATGGCAAAGTATGATGATATTATCAACGGAATATTCTTTGACCGGTACGAAGCTGGCGCAACTTCTGTTCGATTCGAGCGTAAAGACTTAGCAGCGAAAGCCCATCAGTTGAAAATTGCTGTCCCTAAAAATTTGGGAGATATCATATACTCCTACAAGTATCGCAAAAGCTTACCTCAGGAAATAATTAAAACCGCACCAGAAGGTTTCTATTGGCGCATAAAAAATGTTGGGATAGCTCAGCACGAATTTGTTCTTACGCAAGGTTCTGAGTTCGTTGAAATTGATACAATGTTGGCAACTACAAAAATCCCAGATGGAACGCCGAGTATAGTGAAAAAATATAGCATTTCAGACGAACAAGCACTGCTGGCAATAGTGCGATACAATCGACTGATTGATATATTTTTGGGCGTTACCTGCTATTCACTTCAAAATCACTTACGCACAACGGTGACAGGAATTGGTCAAGTTGAAACAGATGAAATTTATGTTGGCATTGATAAAGCTGGGCAGCAATTTATTATTCCAGTACAAGCCAAAGGCGGTACAGACAAGCTTGGGATTTCACAGATAGAGCAAGACCTTGCTTTATGTGCAGAGAAATATCCTGAACTGATTTGTCGCTCTATTGCGTGCCAGTTTGTCACTCGTGATATTGTTGCAATGTTTGAATTTGCGATTGAAGAACAGCGAATCGTAAAAGTAAATGAGCGACACTACAAGATCGTAGAAGCTACTGAAATAAGCGGTGACGATTTGCGAGCATATAGCCTTCATGTTTGATGTGCATTAAGCACATTAAAAACAGCTCCGCAGGAGCGCAGCCGATTTCTCTGAAATCGTTCAGGGGTTTGGGGCATTTCCCCAACAAGATTGCACGGGTGTATAAACACGAGCATTGCTTGCCAAGTGCGTTTCGCAGTTGGCAAGTAATGAGAAGTGGGTACCGCCGTGCATTGCTTGCCAGAATGGCAAGCTCCGGTGTGGGTACTCACCGGATTTGCTTGCTATTCTGCAAGGAAATCCCGGTCGTACCACGCCGGATTTCGCAAGTGTACATACACTTGCTGTGCTTGCTATTCTCCGTTTCCCATGTTAGCAAGCGCCATTTCCCAAATGGAAATCGGCGGCAACCGCCGCCTTGTCTGCCAAAAAGCGAAACGGACG
>URCX01000186.1 GCA_900546465.1 uncultured Bacteroidota bacterium
AAACTCGGTGCTTCTTGCGATTGGGACAGGACAAGCTTTACGATGGATAAGGCTTTGTATGATTCCGTCATTGATGTGTTTGTGGATTTGTACGAAAAGGGTTTGATTTATCGAGGTGTGAGAATGGTGAATTGGGACCCTGTGGCATTGACGGCTTTGAGCGATGAGGAGGTTGTTTTCAAACAGCAGCAATCGAAGTTGTATTATTTAAAGTACATGATAGAAGGTTCGTCGGATTTTGTAACTGTTGCAACGACGCGTCCCGAAACCATACTCGGAGATACGGCTGTATGTGTTCATCCGGAAGATGAAAGGTATAAGGATTTGAAGGGTAAATTCTTGATTGTGCCTTTGGTCGGAAGGCGTGTGCCTGTTATATTTGATGATTATGTGGATAGAGAGTTCGGTACGGGTGCTTTGAAAATCACTCCGGCTCACGATATCAATGATTATAACATAGGATTGAAGCATAAGTTGGATACGATAAACGTGTTCAACGATAATGGTACCTTGAATGAGAACGGGGGAGATTATACCGGTATGGACAGGTTTGCATGCAGAAAGAGGATTGTCAGGGATTTGGAACTTGCGGACTTGATGGTGAAGACGGAGGATTATGTCAATAATGTGGGTTGTTCGGAAAGGACGAATGCAGTGATAGAGCCCAAGTTATCTCTGCAATGGTTCGTAAGAATGAGCGAATTGGCAAAGCCTGCATTGGAGGTTGTTATGAATGATACTATTAAGTTCCACCCTGCGAAGTTTAAGAATACTTACAGGCATTGGATGGAGAATGTGAAGGATTGGTGTATTTCAAGGCAGTTGTGGTGGGGACAGAGGATACCGGCATATTATCTGCCGAACAGGGAGTTTGTTGTTGCCAAGAGTGCGGAGGAGGCTTTGCAGAAGGCGAGAAGTATGTTCCCTGAGGAGAATTATGCTTTGAGTGATTTGAAGCAAGATGATGATGTGCTGGATACTTGGTTCTCTTCATGGCTTTGGCCGATAAGTGTGTTCGATGGTATAAGAAATCCGGATAATGAGGAAATCAAGTACTATTATCCTACGAACGATTTGATAACGGCTCCCGAAATTATTTTCTTTTGGGTGGCGAGAATGATTATGGCAGGTTTGGAGTACAGAAAAGAGGTGCCTTTCAAAAATGTTTACTTCACAGGTATTGTTCGGGATAAGTTGGGCAGGAAGATGAGCAAGAGTTTGGGCAACAGTCCCGACCCTATAGAATTGATAGAGAAGTATGGTGCGGACGGTGTGAGAATGGGTATGCTTTTGGCGTCGCCGGCGGGTAATGATTTGCCTTTTGATGAGATGTATTGCGAGCAGGGCAGGAATTTTTCCAATAAGATATGGAATGCTTTGAGGCTTTTGAAGTCTCAAAGGGTTGAGGATATTCCGCAAAGTGAGAGTTCGAGGCTTGCAGGTGAGTGGATGAAGAATAAGATGAATGATACGCTTGGTTTGTTGGACGATGATTTCTCTAAATACAGGTTGTCGGAGGCTTTGATGAGGGTTTATAAATTCGTTTGGGACGATTTTTGTTCATGGTATTTGGAGATAATCAAGCCGGCGTATCAAATGCCGATGGATAAGACTACTTATGAAACGGCTCTCGGTATATTCGAGGATTTGATGAAGATATTGCATCCATTCATGCCTTTTGTCAGCGAGGAGATTTATCATTTGATAAGGGAGAGAGGGGAGAAGGATTTTGTGATGTTGTCCGAAATGCCTGCTTGTGGGGTGGTTGATAAGAAATTATTGGAGGACTTCGAGTTCGTTCAGGAGTTTGTTGTCGGAATAAGGACTATACGTAATGAGAAAAACATTCCTCAAAAAACGGCTTTGGAGGTTTATTATGCCCGGAGTGCAGGGGCGGATGTCGTTGCGAAGTATTCGGAGATGATAATCAAGTTATGTAATCTGAAAACACTTTCCGCTTGTTCACAAAAAGTGGATAAGGCTGTTGCGAAGATGGTTAGAACGATGGAAATTTTCGTTCCTCTTGCCGATAGTATAAATAAGGAAGAGGAGGTGAAGAAAATAATGGCGGATATAAAGTATTTTGAGGGCTTTAAGGCTTCTGTGGAAAAGAAATTGTCGAATGAGAGTTTTGTTGGGAAGGCTCCGCAGAAGGTTGTCGATATGGAGAGAAAGAAATTGCAAGACGCAACTCAGAAACTTGTTGTACTGCATGAGCAGTTGGAAGCATTGAATTAAGAAGATGGAGAAAGGTCGTCATAGAATGATGACCTTTTTTCATAGCTTGGCTTGAAAGTATGTCAAAATGGCAGAAAAATGATTTTGGCACATTTTTCGCACTCTTCCAAATGCAGTTTCGAAGGGAAGGAACAAAAGAAGCCGGGATTTGTTCTTTATTCGCAAGGGCTGTGATTTCAATCAGAGAGTTGGAATGGAGAAAGGAGAGAATTAAAGTAAAAAACAAATAAAATAGGAGATACAAAAATGGCAAATGTAAACGTAAAACCATTAGCAGACAGAGTTTTGGTTAAGCCTGCAGAGGCAGAGCAAAAAACAGCATCGGGAATAATCATACCTGATACGGCAAAAGAAAAACCTATGACGGGAGAGGTTGTTGCCGTAGGCTGCGGAAAGAAAGATGAACCAATGACCGTTAAGGTAGGGGACAAGATTCTTTATGGCAAATACTCCGGAACCGAAATCAATATAGATGGTGAGGATTATTTGATAATGAGAGAAAATGACATTTATGCAATCATCTAACATTAATCGTTGAATCAGAAAAATCAAACAGATATGGCAAAAAACATAATATTCAATACGGAGGCTCGTGAGCAGTTGCGTCAGGGCGTTAATGCATTGGCAGATGCAGTAAAGGTAACATTGGGACCTAAGGGTAGAAATGTTATAATCGATAAGAAGTTCGGTGCTCCTCATATCACAAAAGACGGAGTGTCTGTTGCAAAAGAAGTGGAATTGGAAGACCCTATTCAAAACATGGGTGCTCAACTTGTGAAAGAAGTTGCTTCAAAGACCAATGACCAAGCGGGAGATGGTACGACTACTGCAACGGTACTTGCTCAGTCAATAGTGAATACAGGTATCAAGAACGTAACGGCAGGTGCAAATCCCATGGATTTG
>URCX01000187.1 GCA_900546465.1 uncultured Bacteroidota bacterium
CTTTAAGGGATAAATTCGTTCTTAATAAGGCAAAATTACAAATAAATGTCGTACTTTTGTTCCTTGAATCGGCGATACAGTGAAAAGACTCGACAAGTACATACTCAAATCTTATCTCGGACCTTTGGGACTTACGTTCTCCATAGCGGTATTTGTATTGCTTTTACAGTTCGTTTGGCGTAAGATAGAGCAGATTGTCGGCAAAGGCTTGGAGTGGACTGTTATTGCAAAAATGCTTGCATATGCTTGTGCGACCCTTGTGCCTATGGCTTTGCCGCTTTCAATTCTTTTAGCCTCCATAATGACGATGGGAAACTTCGGTGAAAGGTATGAATTGGTCGCAATGAAATCCTCAGGGCTTTCATTATGGCGGATTTTTCGCCCTTTGATAATGTTAGCTCTTTGTTTTTGCGGTTTGGCATTTGTATTCTCCAACAACGTTATACCGACTGCCACCAATGAATTGAGGCTTATCCTCTACGAAATAAAGACCAAGAAGCCTGCATTAAATATAAAACCGAATGAGTTCTATACTGAAATAGACGGTTATACCATAAGAGTGGGCGCAAAGGATAAAACAGGACGATACCTTAAAGATATTATCATCTATGACCATAGTAAAAATCTTGGAAACGTCAATGTAACAGTTGCAGACAGCGGACAAATGTTCACAAGCGACAATGGAAATACTTTGGTCTTCCGTTTATTTTCAGGATACACCTTTGACGAGGACATAAATGAAGAAAGCACCTTTGCATATCCGCTTATACGAATGCAATACAAAGAACAAAACATACGATTCGATATTTCCAATTTCGCTTACCAAAAGACAGATGAAAATCGTTACGATGGACATTATAAGATGTTAGATGTCTTTGAACTGAAACAAAATCTTGATACTTTGATTTCCGCAAACGAACAATACAAAGCTTATATTCAAAAAGAGTTGTTCGATAAAATCAAGAAAGAACGAAGAATTGACAGAGAAAACTTTGTAAAGAAATATTCCGAAAACGGTAAACTGAGTACGGAACGTGAGAGGCAGTTCGAGGAAATAGCATCTAAAAGGGAGGAATTCTACAAAAGCGAAATAGAAAATTACAAGATGAAAATGAAATCCGACATGGAATATATACGAAGGCTTCAAATAGAACTTCATCGTAAGTTTACACTTTCTGCAGCCTGCCTTATATTGTTCTTTATCGGGGCTCCTCTTGGTGCAATAATCAGAAAAGGAGGATTGGGAATGCCTGTCGTTATTTCCACTCTTGCTTTTATCATTTATCATATACTCGGACAAATCGGAGAGAACGCAGCTTTGGAAGGTGAAATACCGGTTTGGTTCGGCATGTGGCTCAGTTCTTTGGTCTTTTTACCGATAGGTCTGGTTCTTACGATGAAAGCCACTTCCGATTCTACCGTTCTAAGCCATGACAGTTGGATTAAAGCATTCTCATTCATAAAAGATAAAATCAGAAAAAAGAAACACAGTCGAAAAAATGAAGATACTGCAAATTTGTTATAAGCCTCCGTTTCCTGCAACGGACGGTGGAGCAATGGGTATGAACTCTTTGACAGAAGGATTGCTGAATATGGGACACAAAGTGAAGGTTCTTGCTTTCCATTCAAAGAAGCATCCCTGCAATATCGTAACAATGCCAAAGGATTATATTGAAAAAACGTCTTTTGAGACCGTTTTCGTGGATTTGGACATTAAAATCATTCCGGCAATGGAAGCTTTCCTCCTTGGAGAAAGCTATCACGTAAAACGATTTATCAGTGCTGCTATGCGAAGCAAGATTAAGGAGATATTGAAACGGGAAGAGTTTGACATAATTCAAATGGAGAGCATTTTCCTCAGTCCTTACCTTCCTTTGGTTCGTTCTTTGAGTAAGGCAAAAGTGGTTTTGCGTTCGCCCAATGTGGAAAACAAAATATGGAAACGTACTTACAAAGCAACCAAGAACCCTTTCAAACGATACTATCTCAAACATCTTTCTCTCACATTGGCAAATTACGAGAAGCAAAAGATGAATGAGTACGATGCAATCTTCCCCGTAACGGAAACAGATGCCGAATATTTTGTCGAAAACGGCTGTCGAAAACTGTGCAAAGCCGTGGCTGTCGGCATTGATACGCCTGAAATACTGCCTGATGTGCTGGAAGAAGAGAATACAATCTTTCATATCGGAAGTATGAATTGGTTTCCCAATGTGCAAGGCATAAAATGGTTTCTTGACGAGTGCTGGCAGAATGTCAAAGCGGCATCTCCGCAAGTTAAAGCCTACTTTGCAGGAAGAAATATGCCCGATTGGCTTTTGAATTACGATGAAAAGGACGTACACATTGTCGGAGAGGTTGACGACAGTATTCGATTTATGACGAGTAAACAAATAATGGTTGTCCCTTTATTGTCAGGTAGCGGAATAAGAATAAAAATCATAGAAGCCATGAGCATAGGTAAGACAGTGATTGCAACAAGCATTGCCGCCGAAGGCTTGATGTATGAGGATGGAAAGAATATTCTGATTGCAGATAGCCCGAAAGAGTTTGCTGCTGCAGTAAAAAAATGTCTTGAAGACCCTGTTTATGCAAAGGAAATAGGCAAATGTGCCGCCAATCTAATAGCCACAAAATATAATACCGACAATATAGCAAAAGAAATCAGTCGATACTACGAGGAATTACTCGAAGCATAACATTACATCACCAACAGACAGAACTGAAATGAGAATCTCGGTATTTCTCTCTCGTTTTCCATATCCTCTGACAAAGGGAGATAAGCTCAGGGCTTATCATCAGATTGTCGAATTGTCGAAACATCATGAGCTTTACCTTTTTTGCCTTAATTGCGAGAAGATTTTCGAGAATGACATTACCCATCTGCGACCTTATTGTAAAGATATTGAGATATTCGATTTGAAGAAACCGCTTCAAATCCTCAAAATCCTTTTTTCTTTTTTTTCTTCCGTTCCTCTGCAAGTCGTTTACTATCGTTCAAGCAAAGCAAAGAAAGCATACAATGCTTTCTTGTCGCGACATAATCCCGATATATGCTACTATCAATTTGTTCGCACTGCTCCTTATGCCGAAAAGCAAAACCATTATCAAATTTTGGATTTTCAAGATACCCT
>URCX01000188.1 GCA_900546465.1 uncultured Bacteroidota bacterium
AAAACAACGCTTCCGACAACGAGACCGCCGCCCAAAACCCGGTTCAACTCATCATCTTTCAGGTCTATACGCTGTTCATTCGCACATTCAATCCTGCTCATCAGCATGGTAACGGCTTTCTCTGAAATTCTCCTGCCGGCATTCCCACTTGCACTACGGTGAATAACCTCCTGCTCATATGAATTCCATGCTCCGCATTGCGGACAACGTCCGATCCATACAGCGGATTTGGCTCCGCATTCACGGCAAAAGAAAGCTGTTTTCTCCTTCGCCATATCAGCTCGGCTTAATCTTGACTTTATACTTCATCTCTTTCTTATGAGAGAATTTCTTTTGATCCATCAGGTAATCCTTATGGTAAGGTCCGATAGGAAAATCCGAGAAGGTATAAGTCTGCATTTGTTCGCTTATCCCCAAATAGTTATTCTCTTTTTCATCACTTATTAAGCCGTTATCGCTTTTTGATTTCGGCGGCAGTTGAGAGTCATAATTGAAATCGGAATGGCGGGAAAACAATGTCTCTCCGGTCTTTGTGGAAATCAAATCATACTGTGCGTTCATGTTTACGTTCGTTGTCCACCATTCTTTCTTGACAGAATAAACCGTTATGTACAAAACTGCATCCACTCCGTGAGATTTGAGATATTTCCTGCTGTCCGATTGTTCGCAATAACGGGAATTAAACATTGTGTCTGCCTTATAAGCGTCCAAAGCAGGCAAAGCAGGCAATACATAATAGCCTTTGTTCACCAATTCTTTGCATACGGAAACATAGAACATCTCGTCGGCAAATTGTTCCTTGCTTCTGTTCCACGGATACATGACCATGATGGTCTTAGGCTTCTCTTGATACATCAGATGATAAGAAACCTCTCTTTCCACTTTCTTGGGAAAGACCTTATGCCACGTTCTTTTTATGAAATTCTCCTTTTTCTCTCCCTCTTCTTCATGATTCTTTTCAAGCTCTTTAAGATACCTCTTGCGGGCTTTCTTATCCATTACGCTGACATTGCTGTCCGCTTGCAGCAATACCTCTTCCACTTGTGCAAAGCCTGCACCCGCTACAACAAATAGCGATACGAATAACATTATAATACCTTTTCTCATAGTCCTAACTTTTGCATAAGGGATTCAACATAAACCTTGCTTTCAGGGTATGTTACATACTCTTTTTGGAAATACGTCTTGGCTTCATCTCTGTTGCCTTGCAGAAAAAGCAGATAGGCATAGTCGGCATACGCTCCCGGAGGCGGCACATTGTTCGCCCCTTTCGGTTGTTCCACAATACGTTTGTATGACTTAATCAGCTTTTTCAAGTCCTTTCCTTCCAAGGTTTTATTTTGTTTCGCATAGAAGTAAGTTACTTCATCGTAATCATAATGAGAATATAAAGCCTTACCGCATGAACATGCGAGCAAAAGAGAAAAGCCTGTAACGAAAAATATTTTCTTCATCTCAAATTGTTTCTTAGAAAGTTCAAAATTACGTTTTTCCTGCGTAATTGCCAAAAAAATATCGGCTGTTTTATTTGAATATCTCGGTTGCTCGCTCGAAAATTCCGTTCATATAAGCTATTGCCAAGCCGTAATTGCTGACCGGAATGTTGTTTTCCAAAGCCGGCTTGAGCCTTGACCGGAGTTGCTTCCTACTTGCAACACAACCGCCGCATTGAATAATCAATGCAAACTCCCTCAATGGAGTTTCGATATTGTCCAAGCCGCTCACAGCCTCACAATGTATATCTTTACCCGTGTATTTGCGAATAAGTTTCGGCAATTTTACCCTGCCTATATCCTCACATGTCGGTTGATGAGTGCAACTTTCCAACATCAAAACCCTGTCTCTGTCCTTCAAACTATCCAAATAAGGCGTACCCTTCAAGTAAGCATCGAACATACCTTTCATTCTCGCCAACAAAATAGAGAAACTCGTCAACGGAATACTCTTCGGCACAACGGCATTCACCATTGCGAAAACCTGAGAGTCCGTAACAACCAAATCAGGCTTTATTCCCTTTTCATTCAAAACATATTCCAACTCTGTTTCTTTCACCACCATGCATACGCAGTTCTTATCCAAAACCTCCCTTATCAGTTGCACCTGAGGCAATATCAACCTGCCTTGCGGAGCCGCCGAATCAATAGGAGTAACCAACAAAACGACTTCACCACCCTCAACAATCCCTTGCAATAAAGTACGTTTTTCACTTTCCTCCCCTCTGAGAATTTCGCCTATTCTTCCTGCCAAAGCAAGCATAGCCTCCTTGGAGTGATTTTCCAACACCAACACCTCACTCGAAACCGCCTCTCTCAACTCTGTCAACATATCGGCATTCGCCTTGCACACGTCCTCTTTATTATAAACCACAAGGCACGGAACCTCAAAGCGTTTGCATTCCTGCAAAAAGTCTTTTTCCATATCCGAAAACCTGTTCTCGCTAACCACAAGCACAGCCGCATCAACCCTTCGCAGTTCCTGCATGGACTTTTCCACCCTTTGCCGCCCCAAATCCGTCATATCGTCCAATCCTGCCGTATCCACAAGAACCACAGCCCCGTAGCCGAACAATTCCATACTCTTTCTGACCACATCGGTAGTCGTTCCTCTCTGCTCTGAAACGATTGAAACCCCCTGCCCCGTGAGAGCATTTATCAAACTGCTCTTTCCGACATTACACCTGCCGAAAAAACCCACATACTTCTTCTCATTTTTTTCCATCTTATCCATAAGCAATGAATTTTATCATACAATACCCTTTGTCCTTGTCCTTTTCCAAACAGCAAAACGCCAAAAGGAAACACAATGCAAAGATAGTAAAATATCCGCAAGCAACACCACCGCAACACACCGCCCTTTCATGAAAACTGAAACGGCGTTATAATTTCTTCAAACGCCGAAAGAATTTCTTGGAACGGCGTTCTAATTTTCTGAAAGGGCGTTTGGTTGTATTGGTTCTAAGTGGTTGATTTTTCAATAGTTGTCAGGGGTGGTGAGGGGGTGGATTTGTTGTCGGAATAGGTTGAAAAAACGGTTTATTTTCAGTGTGTTATTTG
>URCX01000189.1 GCA_900546465.1 uncultured Bacteroidota bacterium
TATCTGGAATGCATATTGATGATGATTTATTATATAAAAATTTAAATGAATTATCAGGTGGTCAAAAGTCTAAAATTGCTTTTGCTAGACTTTTATATTCTAAGCCAGAAATTATGCTTTTAGATGAGCCTACAAATCATTTGGATATAAAGATGATAGAATGGTTGGAAACTTATCTCGGCACTGCAAATCAAAGTATGCTGATTGTATCCCATGACCGATACTTTATCAATAATGTTTGCACCGATATTTATGAACTTGACAAAGACGGGGTAGATAAATACAGGGGCAGTTTCGAGTATTACCTTGAAAAGAAGGACGAAAAACGTCATCAGCAGGAGAGCGAGCAAGCCAAGGCAAGAAATCTATATAAGAAAGAGTTGGAATGGATGCGGCGTATGCCGCAGGCTCGGGGTACAAAGTCCCGTGCAAGAATAGAAGCCTTTGAGCAGTTGCAGGAATCTTTGGTTCGCAAGACGGAAGAAGAGAACAGGGATTTTTCGGTCAAGTCAAGACGTATAGGAGGAAAAATACTGGAGATAAGCAATATTGCAAAGTCATACGATGATAAAGTTTTGATTAAGGACTTCTCACATATATATAAGAGGGGCGACAAAATAGGAGTGGTAGGAGGTAACGGGTGTGGAAAGACGACCTTTTTAGAAATCATAACCAGCAGATTGAAGCCCGACAGCGGCAAGGTAAGCATGGGACAAACCATAAAGATAGGTTACTATACTCAAAATACCCCGCAGGAGAAGCCTGGCACAAAGGTGATTGATGTAATCAGACGTTCGACCGACAGTATTCAATTATCCGATGGTACACGTTTGAGTGCTTCTCAGTATCTCAATTATTTCGGAATACCTCCGCAGAAACAATTTACGGACTATGCTCTTTTGTCGGGAGGAGAGAAAAGATTGCTTAACTTGCTTGGAACGCTTATCGACAATCCGAACTTTCTTATATTGGACGAGCCTACAAATGATTTGGACATATATACTCAAATGAAGCTCGAAAATTTCCTTGAGGACTATGATGGTTGTTTGCTTGTGGTATCGCATGACAGGCATTTCTTGGATAGGGTTTGTTCCCAACTCTTTGTTTTTCGCCAAAACGGAGAGATAAAAGAGTATCCTTTCTCTTATACCGAATATTTGGAACAGGAGAGACTTGATCGCAAAGAAGCCGAGAGCAAAACCAAAGCCGAGACAAAACAGCAGTCTCATAAGCCTGTCGGAGAAAGTAGAACTCGTAAGTTAAGCTATAAGCAACAGAAAGAAAAAGAAGAAATAGAGAGTTTATTGCCGGAACTCGAAAGTAGAAAAACCGAAATAGAACAGCAGTTGAACGAAAATTCTAATCTCAATTTTGAGCAACTAAACGAATTGACCACTCTTTATCGGGAGTTAAGCAGGCAAATAGATGAGAAAGAATTTCGCTGGCTCGAATTAAGCGAGCAGGCATAAAAAGTCTAAAACGCATTGTCAGTTGAGCTAAAAGGTGTACCTTTGCCGCTCGAAAGAACATATTAACACCAAAATCTCATGATTAAATTAAAAAGAACCTTATTCTTTTTGCTTGCGGCTGTATTGTCGCTGACGCAAATGAAAGCACAAACTGTGCTTGAAATTGGAGATGGTACGGTTACGCAGAGCTATGCTCCCGTATCACATAATTACAATTACTCGTATTCTCAGGCGATTTACACATCTGATGAGTTCGAAATTTCGGGAAGTATCTCTGCTATTGCATACAGGTATGCTCACAATCCGAGTGAGACGATAACTTCAACCATTTATATGGGAGTGGTATCGAGAAACTCTTTTGAGGAAGATTATAGTTTCGTACCTCTCGACAGTCTTACTCAAGTTTATAGCGGAAGTGTTACTTTCTCGTATGGTTGGACGACAATCACACTTGATACGCCTTTTGAGTATAATGGGGAGGGGAATCTTGTGATTGCGTACATGAACACAACAGGCAGTTGTTCAGATAATAGGAGCTATTTTTCGACAGCTTCTGTAGAGGCAAAGACTATATATTTCCGCAGAGATAATGCTATTATAGATCCTACAACTCTGACTGAAAATGACATTATTCCGTCTTGGAAGCGTCCGGATATACAACTTACGATTACTCCACAGGCAGGTTTTTGCTATCCTGTTTCCAATATTATTGTATCAAATATCACATCTGACGGAGCTGACATTTCTTGGGAGTGTGATGGCAATGTTCCAAACTTCGCAATTGAATATAAACGTTCGACAGATGAGAATTGGATGCTTGCAAGCAACAGCATAAGTGATAATACCTATACCTTGACCGGTCTTGAAACCTATTCGGCATATGATGTGAAAGTTTATGGTGTTTGTCCCGATGGCAACAGTATTGCAAGAGGCAGTTCCTTTATGACAGCTCCTGATAATTCTTTGATTTTGTCATTGCCATACGAACAAAGATTCGATGAGATGACGGAAGAAGAGTTGGCACAATGGTTTTTCCAAAATGAAACAAATGCATGGCATATCGGAACCGCTGTAAACAATACTTATGGCGATAATGGCGAACTTACCGAAAACGGAGGAGCATTGTACATCAGTAACGATAATGGTGCAACCAACACCTATTCACCACAGGAAAGTTATTCTTATGCGTACGCTTTTGTTAATTTTGAACCCGGCAATAATTATGGTGTACAATTCGATTGGAGATGTTTCGGAGAAGGAGACTATGACTATGCAGAAGTATATTTGTTGCCGATAGATGCAACGCTTTCCTCAGCATCATTGCCGGAAGATACAAATCGCATTTCTGGTGAATTAAGTGGTTCTTCTTCATGGCAATCCGTTAATATAGAAATACCACAAGCGTATAATGGTAATACATGGAAACTTGTCTTTGCATGGGAGAATGATGACCAAGATTGTTATTCACCGGCCATTGCGATAGATAACCTTTATATTAGAAGTTTGTCCTGTAGCAATATAGATACTGTGGTTGTCAGTCTTACAGAAGAAAC
>URCX01000190.1 GCA_900546465.1 uncultured Bacteroidota bacterium
CGCGGGAGTGGATTCGCCATCTGCTGTATTGCTGCGTCGGTTTTTTGAGACTCATGTGCCGGAAAACTGTGCCGGACTGGAATACACAAAGGAGATGGCAGAGGATCTGGAAAAAGGCGCGCTGCTGACCTTTGCGGACGGCTGGCAGACGGTTTCCGGGGACTATGAATGCTTTGAACCGGCTGATCTTGCGGTTGTCAGACTGGAGGTGGACAGTATTCCGGCGGAGCATAGGGCGAATTATCTCTGTGCGAATGTGGATAAGGATGCTTTTGACGCTGTGCGCGCGGGAGACGGCTGCATTGCCATGGGGTGCCGGAGCGGCGTGGCAGCGGAGGCTTATGAGGGGAACATTCTGGAACCGTGGATATTCATGGAGGATTACGGTCAATATATGATCTGGGCAAGGGCAGAGGGAATGCATGGAATGTCCGGCGGAGGGTTATTTGACAGTCAGGGACATTTTCTCGGAATTTTGTCCGGGACGGATGGAGAGGGAGAACTGGCGGTCGTGCCGTTGAGCTTGATTCTGCCAGAACTGTTACTGCAAAACGTTTTTTCGCAGCAGATTTGGTTTTCATCTTTGGCATTTCTCTTCCTTTCTGATTTGTTTATACTATATTTACTCTTCGACAAACGCCATTTCGTTTGCCTCTTTTTCTTTACTTCTTTGGAGCGATTATCATTATCATTCGCTTACCTTCCAGTTTCGGCATCATTTCCGGTTTTCCGTATTCCAATAAGGCCTCGGCAAATTTTAACAGTTGTGTTTCGCCTTGCTCCTTATAAATGATGGTTCTTCCTTTGAAGAATACATCGACTCTTACTTTGTTACCGTCTTGCAAAAATCGTATGGCATGTTTCAATTTGAAATTGAAATCATGTTCATCCGTTTGCGGTCCGAGGCGTATTTCCTTGATGACTATCTTGGCGGACTTGGCTTTGATTTCTTTTTGCTTCTTCTTTTGTTCATAAAGCAACTTTTGGTAATCAACCAATTTGCAGACAGGCGGATTGGCGTTCGGCGAAATTTCGACAAGGTCGAGTTCGGCTTCTTCTGCCATTTTCAATGCCTCCTTCAACGAGTAGATTTTGGCTTCTATACCTTCTCCGACAACTCTCACCATTGGAGCGTCTATTTTCTCGTTTATTCTGTGTTGCTCTCCCTTTTTAGGAGCACCTTTGCCTCTGAAAGGTCCTTGTTGTGGTGTTGCTATGACTTTTTCCTCCTATAATTAGTTTGTACTACTTTATTTCCTTTCTATTATTTATTCCAACTCTTTCGCCACCATATTGTTCACGAGTTCGGCAAACTTTTCTGTCTCCATGCTGCCCAAGTCTCCTTCTGTATGTTTGCGAACGGAAAGCATGTTTGAGGCTTCTTCTTTTTCACCTACGATAAGCATGAAAGGTATTTTTGCGATTTCAGCATCCCTTATTTTCTTGCCGGTTTTTTCATTTCTATTGTCTATGCTGCCACGCAAGTCCAAACTTTCCAATTTGGCAAGAACTTGCTTTGCATATCCTTCGTATTTCTCCGAAATTGGTAATATGATGAATTGTTCAGGTGTGAGCCACAACGGGAATTTGCCTGCCGTGTGTTCTATCAATACAGCTACAAACCTTTCCATAGAACCAAACGGAGCTCTGTGTATCATAATCGGACGATGTTTCTTGTTGTCGGCTCCTGTGTATTCCAACTGAAAACGTTCCGGAAGGTTGTAATCCACTTGAATTGTTCCGAGTTGCCATTTTCTGCCTATGGCATCTTTTACCATGAAGTCCAATTTAGGTCCATAGAAAGCAGCCTCACCTATTTCGCTGATTGTTTTCAAGCCTCTTTCAGCTGAGGCTTCAATAATGGCTCTTTCGGCTTTTTCCCACACTTCGTCATCGCCTATATATTTCTCTTTATTTGCAGGGTCTCGCAAAGATATTTGAGCCGTAAAGTTATCAAACTTCAATGTTTTGAAGATATACAATACTATATCTATAACTTTGCAAAACTCTTCTTTTAATTGCTCCGGCGTACAGAATATATGAGCATCATCTTGTGTAAATGAACGAACTCTTGTCAAACCGTGCAATTCGCCGGATTGTTCGTATCTATATACTGTACCGAATTCCGCTAATCTTACAGGCAAATCTTTATACGAATGCGGCTTTGCTTTGTATATTTCGACATGATGAGGGCAGTTCATTGGTTTTAACATGTATTCTTCGCCCTCAAACGGTGTCGTTATGGTTCTGAATGAATCTTGTCCGTATTTTTGATAGTGTCCGGAAGTCTTATATAGGTTTACATCTCCTATATGAGGCGTTATTACTTGCTGATAACCGTATTTCTTTTGTACTTTGCGAAGGAATGCTTCCAATCTTAAACGAAGTTCGGTACCTTTGGGTAACCACAAAGGAAGACCTTGACCGACATTCTGCGAAAAGGTGAACAATTCTAACTCTTTTCCTAATTTTCTGTGGTCTCTTTTCTTCGCTTCTTCCAATAAAGCGAGGTATTCATCGAGTTCTTTTTTCTTAGGGAAAGTTATTGCGTAAAGACGGGTAAGTTGTTTACGTTTTTCATCACCTCTCCAATAAGCTCCTGCGAGCGAAAGAACTTTTATCGCCTTGATAGGAGAAAAGTCAAGCAAATGCGGTCCGCGACAAAGGTCGGTAAAATTACCACTTTCATAGAAAGTTATTGTTCCGTCCTCCAAATCGTTTATCAATTCGACTTTATAAGTTTCTCCTTTTGCTTTAAACCACTTCAAAGCATCTGCTTTTGATACCTCTTTTCTTATCAGAGGAATGCCTTTCTTTACAATTTCAGCCATCTTGGCTTCAATTTTAGGGAAATCCTCGCTTGAAAGAACTTGTTCTCCGAAGTCTATATCGTAATAAAACCCATTCTCTATTGCCGGACCTATTCCGAATTTGGCGTTAGGGTACAACTCCAAAACGGCAGAAGCAAGTAAATGGGCAGACGTATGCCAAAAGGTGTCCTTTCCTTCTGTATCGTTC
>URCX01000191.1 GCA_900546465.1 uncultured Bacteroidota bacterium
TTTGATTGCTCGCTTCAAGCCCACGGTAATAGCTCCTATATTGGGAAAAAACTTTATCATTCTGAACATCTTGAATGCACGAAACACTCTTAATACCATTAAAAATGATAGATTCATATTCATGGAAATAAACATATTCAACAATGAAGGTGTTGTTACCATAACAAGAATGCCATCAAATCTGTTCCAAGCATCTTTCCAATATTCCTTTATTCCATAAACACAATGCTTGACAATCATTTCAATCAGGAATATCAAGGATATTCCGCAATCTATGTATGTTAGCATGGAAGAACGATACCCGCTCTCTTGTGCAAAGATGGTGATAAAATTGATGACGATGAAAGTCAATATGATTTTATCGTTGAGAAAGAAATTTATTACTCTTTGTTTCATTGCAGATGATATTGGCGTGCCAATATGTTTTTGTGAATATTATCTATAAGAAATCGAGTTCTTAAAAGAGGTCGGAAAGTACGATAATGGCTATTGTCGAATTGAAAAAAGTTATTCCGTTGCCGATGGCAGCGCCAAGTCGCATTTCAAATAGACCGAAGAGACTTCCTGTCCAAAACAATAAGCGTGGCGGTACGGTAAATCCCCATGTCAGCAAACCATAAACGAACCCTATTCCGCCGATGATTAACGGTAATGTGAAATCCAAGCCTCCTTCACCCAGTAAAAAACAGAAAGAAATCATTCCTATCGGATTGAGGATATTCGTTACTATTGAAATAGCCCACATCAATAACATCAATAACATCATGTCGAAGAAATTATAGCTTAATAAACAGACATATACAACCCATAGGAACTTGAACGAGTGTGGTTCCTATGGGGTTTTAAGTTGTGTTATTCGAATTACTTCTTTCCTGCTGCTGCAAGAGTTAGGTCATCACTTACCAAAACCGTGTCATCTGCATTTGCAACTTGGACACCTATACCCCATTGTGCAGCAAATTCTTTTTCGAAAGCTCCGACAGTTTTGTTGCCACGAACACTTAGCTCTCCGCCCTTTGCTCCTTCTGCACGGATAGAAGCAAGTGTTGCAGTGTCGTCCGCATGTCTGCCTCTGCAAGAAACGTTCATATAAATACGAAGTGAACAACCGAAAGCTTCTTTGAATTCGGTTTTGAGTTTACGTACGGTGGTACGTCCATGAATTTTCAAGTCTGCCATAATCTCTATTTAATTATTAATGTTCTATTGTTTAAGGTTTCGATGATTTTTGAAAGAGATAATCACTTGCGTTTCTTTTCTCTCGCCAATGATTCTTTTGTTGACTCTATTTGACGTTTCAAGTTTTCAATTGCTCTGTCGTGCCTGGCGGCAGCATCAATTTTATTTTTGCGATACGTAGCCTTTGATGAAGGAGACAAAGCTTGCTTCACCAAGTCGGCATAACGGGCATTATCGGCTTTCTTTTTCTCCCTTTCTCGTGCCAAACTCGCTCTGAGGTCAATCAACTTTTTTTGATAATATTCAGCACTCATATCTCATTTCTCTTTGTTTTTGACTACTTGTATTCTCCGCGTGCTGCCTGCCCGATGGTAATTCCATTAGGAACGCATATCGTTCCTTCCGGATTTTTGACTTGAACAGTCAGACCATAGGTGGTCTTGAACAATTTCTCTGCTTCTCCAACTTTCATCGATGCCTTAATCTTTATTTCCTTATCGCTTTTGACATCAATTTTTGCACTTACCTGTTCGTTCAGTTGGTTGATCGTTAGATTTTCATCTGCTATATGAGTGCCTTTGTATATGCACAAAGAACAACCGAACGCTCTTTTGAAGTCGGTACAAATCGTCTTAATCTTCTTACTCGGCGAAACAGTAAATTCAGCCGTGTTGAAATGGTCTTTGATATTGTTTAGTATTCCCATATCGTTTTGTTATAATGATTTTTCTTTCTGTGAGATT
This sequence comes from uncultured Bacteroidota bacterium, assembly GCA_900546465.1. Taxonomy (GTDB): domain Bacteria; phylum Bacteroidota; class Bacteroidia; order Bacteroidales; family P3; genus Onthomorpha. Next base: position 1,923 of record URCX01000191.1, read on the forward strand.
TTACTCTATTATGACCTCTACATCTTCTTCCCTGACCATATCGGCGACAAGTAAAGTTGTCATTGCAGGAGATATTCCCAATGCTGCCGCTATAATATGTATAATTTCCGTTTGGTCTGATGTGAGTACGTTATCGCAAATTGCTACTTGCATTACAACTTCCAGAACAATTCCGACTTCCTCATCATCAACAGCGTCCGCCGCAGTCAAAAGGTACTTGTTTACCTCATCATCACTTAAGGTTCTAATTTTATTTAGCTCGCTCTCAACAACAGCGATAAAATCCTCTGATTTGAACTCCAAAGCCTCGGCGATTTCTTCCAAGCATTCTTTTTCCTCATCAGAATATTCTTCATCTACCCATATAACACAAGCAACTATCGCTGCGACATTTTTCATTTCTGTTTTCATATTCCTTGATTCCTTATGATATTTAAACTTTCTCTTACTACTATCATATCCGCATGAAGTGCCTATTTGAGCAACTTCTTGATGCGATTGGACAGACTCTTCTTTTTCTTGCGTGCTTTTGCGAGGTTCGCACATCTTTCTTTATACTCCTTTGTACGTTTGTCCATCTTTCCGGAGATTGTGCGTTTTGCCGCAGCATTCTTTTCTTTTGCTTTTTTGTCTTTGCGAGCCTTTGCAAGATTTGCACACATTTCCTTGTACTCTTTGGTACGTTTGTCAATCTTTCCCGATTGAGTTCTCTTTATCGCCATGATTTTCCTCCTTAGAATTGTTTCTACCTTATATTGTTATTGCCAAACTTTTGCAAAGTAATAGAAAAAACACTTTGCTTCAAAGAAAAATCATTGCCCGAAATAGGCAGCAAGCCCAATCAGGGCAAGAAGTGTGTCGAAAAAAGTTCAACGAAGTACATGAACTCTCCCTATATTTTCACCGGACTTGTAGACCTTGTCGCCATGTCCGTTCACATTCGATAAAGCAAAAGAACAGGCCGTTTCGGTAATGCGGAAACGGCCTTTGCGGCGGCTTTTCCCCTCTCCTGAAACAGGAAACAAAGCGGAATGAATATGAAATCGGATTTCGGCAGGCCGCCCTGCCGGGAGATGATGCGGACTCCATAAA
>URCX01000192.1 GCA_900546465.1 uncultured Bacteroidota bacterium
GGAGGGTTTTGAGACAGTGGAATTTCGAATATTTGCCGACCTCGGGTAAGAAAGAGTTTTTCCGAGAAAGCGATTGGGAGAGAAGAAACCTGGATTATATCTTCAATATAACGAAGAATGATTTGGAAATAAATGAGTAAAAACGAAGAAGATATGAATAAGAGGAAGATTGTATCTTGGCTTGGGTGCATTTTGTTGATGTTATGCTCTTGTTCGGATAAATATGAAGCGAACTTTGTGGTGAAGAACTCTCGAAAGTCAGAGATTATGCTTTGCTATGGCTACGGAACACTTAGACCGGATACTGTCAGAATTTCTCCATCTTCGCAATCCTGCTTGTTTTCTTGCGACGGTATGGCAGAGGATAAAGATTTCGCATTCGATTACTTGTACCATGGAATGAGCTATTGCCGGCTTTATGTCGAGGATAGTTTGATTGCCATTTGGAAGTCAGAGGATAAAAGGGAAGTCGGGAACTTTTTTAACCCTGATTGCTGGCAGAAAAGCTGCATAAGGCAAAAGCATGGTGAATATAAAACAGTATAACGTATGTCTTTGATATAATGGAGAAATGATAAATACAGGTTTTAGGCATGAATAGAATAAGAATATGCTTGGCGATTTGTTTATCCGTTTTGCTGTTGGCATTCTCATGTGATCCCGAGATAAATATGATTGTAAAAAACAAAACGGATAAGACATTGTATCTGACCTTGGATGATGAAAGCTCATTTGTTATAAGACCTTTCCAAGAAAGGGCAATAATCGGGTTTTATCAGAGTGCTGGATATTTCTACCAATGTTTATTGGAATATAACCATTGCAGACTTCAGGAAAATGATTCAGTGGGGAGGGTTTTGAGACAGTGGAATTTCGAATATTTGCCGACCCCGGGTAAGAAAGAGTTTTTCAGGGAAAGTGATTGGGAGAGAAGAAAGACCTCGAATGATGTACCGGATTACATCTTCAATATAACGAAGAATGATTTGGAAATAAGTAAGTAAAAACGAAGAAGATATGAATAAGAGAAAGATTGTATCTTGGTTTGGGTGCATTTTGTTGATGTTTTTGTTCTCTTCTTGTAGAGAAGAATTGCCGATTGTTTACTTTGATTTCAAGAATAACAGCAGCAAAACCCTGCATGTGGATTTCGGAGGTAAAAGAAAAATGAAAGCAAAACCGGGGAAGGTGATACTTATAACTGATTTTCACGCCAAGAATATCACGATGAAAGATTGTTTTGCCGAGTATGAGTATTGTGAACTGCGGGAAAACGATGCCGAGGGGCGTGTTTTGAGATTGTGGACGAAAGATTTCGAGCCGACATCTCAAAGGAAAGAGTTTTTCAGGGAAAGTGATTGGAGAAAATTCCGAGACGAATACTATGATGAGATAAGAGATTACCTTTTCACCATAACCGATGCAGACCTCGAAACAGAGGAGTAAAGCAGCCGGTAATATAGAGAGAGTAAGTCGTGCGATGTGTCGGTATTGCCTACCTTATAATTCGGAGAGGCAACCTCCTCTGATGCAATTCTTCAAGACTCTTGAGCTATTTGCTTGATTAGAAAATGCCGATTTTGCCGTTCAAAACAGCGAGAAACGCTTTTCAAATGGGAAGAAAATAGCGAAAACACAGGCGAAGTAGCCGTAACAAATCGCAATTCGGAAAAAATTTCTCATTGTAAAACAGGAGTTTAAGCAGGAGGCATTAAAAACTCAGAAAATATTTGGTAGGGGGGAAGAGAAAAAATGTATCTTTGGGGCTGTGAAATCAAAATTGTATTATTATGAAAAGAGTAAATGTAATTGTTTCGCTAATCTTGATTGCTCTATTTTTTGGAGCATGTAGCGAACGAGAAGATGAAATTGCTTCTAAATCAAAGAAAAGTGCTGTAATTGAAAAACCAAGCGATGGTTTTTTGCTGAATTGCAAGCATGCTGATGGTTCTGCTGACATTATCACAGGGGTTGATTTTAGAGATTTTGTGAGATTTCGAACAATAGATAAAGATAATAGTGTAGTAGAAGATTTTAGTGTATTGTATGCCTATGAAGATATTGGTGATATTACCATATCTGACAAAAAGGATGACAGCTTTACACTAAGTGCGTTTGGTGATAAATTCCAAATTTACGACGTGAAGGATGTGAAAGGTGGAATTGAATTTAAAACTACACGAGAAGGATGTGAAGTTTTGACTGCGGTTCTATTGTTAGACTCGCTGAATAAAGCAGAATGGCTTAAACTATTGTATTCTTCATCTGTTGTACCAAATCCATTCAGTAATGGATCGAATGAAAAGATAGGTACACTAGCAATCGCACTAATTGGTGCAGGAGCTGTTGTTTTGGCAGCTGTAATTGATAAGGCTACTGATGTCATAATTGATGCATGTCAAAACCAAAGAAATATAGATAAGTACAACTGTGAACGTAGCAGCAAAAAGTGTCTTAAAGCGAACGGTAGATGTCATTATACGTGTGTTTCATGTAAAAAATAGGTGATTATGATAGAAGAAAAAGAATTGGAGAGGCAGTTGAGGAAAGCCAAAAGGACTGTAAGGGTGTCTTTCATTGTAATTATTGTTCTTTCTTTTTGCCTTGTCGGACTTTCAATGTGGAATTTCATGCGAGCTCGAAGGGCGTATCGAAATCAGGACAAGATGGTGGAATGCCATAATAAGAACCTATGCGTCAAACAACTCGGCAATGGCGACATAGAGTGCTGCGATTGCGAAGAAGTATTACCCGAGGAAGAAATCGAATAAAAACCTTGATTTGTAGAGTATGAAATAGTCGGCTATCCAAGTAGCGAGGCGACT
>URCX01000193.1 GCA_900546465.1 uncultured Bacteroidota bacterium
CCTCTTTTTTGCTGCCTTTGCTTTCGTCCTTTGCTTTTTACGAGAGATAATCAAAGATTTGCGAGACAAGGACGATGATGAAGAAGCAGCCGATAAAGATACATTCGTTATAGCTTTCGGTGAGAAGAACTGCAAAAACATCGCATATATCCTCACCATAATCCTTATACTCATTACATGCGGCTACCAATACTTATACTACCAACATTCAAAACTTATGATACTTGGCGGTATCAGCATAATAGTACACTTACCCTTGCTCTATTTTCTCAAAGAACTTCATTCCGCACAATCTGTGCAGGATTATGACTTTCTTGCCGGCTTGCTGAAAATGGTTTTTGTGTCTTTGTTGTTCACCATAACAACAGCCAAATATATATTGCAGTAATGGATTTATCCGAAACACTTTCTCTGCGTCTGCTTCTTGCCTCTCAATCCCCGAGACGTAAACAACTGCTTGAACAAATGGGCTTCAAGGTAGAAGTGGTAAATGTACAAGCAGAAGAAATTTTCGACCCTGCTCTTGCAGACTATGCCATAGCAGAACATTTGGCATCCATCAAGAACCAAGCTTATGCATTACCCATACCCGACAAAGCCGTTCTTCTAACAGCCGACACTTTGGTCTTTGCAGACGGCAAACCGCTCGGCAAACCACATGACACAGCCCAAGCAATCCGCTATCTCAATCAACTCAAAGGCAAAACCCACAAAGTAATAACAGCTTGCTGTTTAAGAAGCAACAAAGACAAAAAAATTTTCCATCAAACTGCCACCGTCGGTTTTCGTAACCTGACCGATGAGGAAATAATCCATTATGTTGAATGCTATAAACCTTTCGATAAAGCAGGAGCCTACGGAATACAGGAATGGATAGGCTTGATAGGAATAGAAAGAATAGAAGGAGACTATTATACAATAATGGGCTTGCCGTGCGAACAACTCTTCTGCACGCTCGGAAAGATGAACATATAAAACGCTTTCATTATGAACAAACCCCTTGTGCTTTTGGTTGATGACGATACAGATATATTGGAGTTTCTGACTTTTGCCTTGGAACGAGACGGTTTTGAAGTGAAAAGCAGTACGGACGGAGAAACTGCCTTTAACATTGCAAAGCAAACAATACCAGATATAATCGTTCTGGATATGATGATGCCCGGTTGGGATGGCTTGGAAACCTGTCGCCATATCCGTAAAGAAGAAAGTTTGAAAAACTCAATGATTGTTTTTCTTACAGCAAGAAGCGAGGATTATATGCAGGTGGAAGGCTTGGATACAGGAGCAGATGACTATATCCCCAAACCCGTTAAGCCGAAAGTGCTTATAAGTCGTCTCCACGCAATATTGAGAAGAAAAACAGATGCTCCGCAAACTAATAATGCAATAATAGAGCTACAAGATTTGACAATAGATAAAGACAACTATACTGTCGTAAGCCATGGAAACACAATGACTTTACCGAAAAAAGAATTTGAATTGTTGCTTTTTCTGGTTACGCACACAGATAAAATACATACAAGGGACGAAATATATTCCGCAGTTTGGGGAGACGAAGTCATAGTGGGCGAAAGAACGATAGATGTACATATCAAAAAACTCAGAGATAAACTTCAAACAGACAAAATAAAGACATACAAAGGAATAGGATACAAATACGAAGAATAAAATGAAGACTAAATTTATAGCATTGCTCACTGCCTTTTGGGCATCTTTGAGTTTGTTCGTCATATTGGCATTAGTATTAAGGTTCTACAAGTTTGACACCCTCAGCATATTCTTGGTGTCGTTTTTTGAACTTATTGTGGTTTTCTTCATTGTCAGATATTGGATACAGAAAGAAGTCTATGATAAAGTCCGCACCATCTACAAGAATATCTACAACTTCAAAATCAATAAGAAAGACCTTAAAACGAAAATCAACAGCGGTAAACAAAACCTTTCAGACGTTCACGATGAAGTTGACCATTGGATAGAAGAACAAACAGGCAAAATAGACCAAATGGTTGCAATGGAGAAATACAGAAAAGAGTACATAGGCGATGTATCTCACGAATTGAAGACCCCCATTTTTACCATACAAGGCTATATCTCCACCCTCTTGGACGGAGCAATGGAAGAAAAAGAACTGACACGAAAATATCTGCAACGCACCGAAGCCGGAATAGAGAGAATGATTGCCATAGTAAACGACCTCGATACCATTTCGCAACTCGAAAGCGGCGAAATCCGCTTGGACATAACCAAATTCGACATATTGAAACTTGCACAGGAAACAGCCGACAGTCTCGAACAAAAAGCCAAGGAACATAAGCTCAACATACAGATACAATACAACGAACCACTCTTCGTAGAAGCCGACAAAAACCGCATAAGACAAGTACTTACCAACCTTTTGGACAATGCAATCAAGTACTCCAAGCCGGAAAATGAAGCAATAAAAATCAAGTTCTTCGATATGGGAGACCAAGCATTGATAGAAGTAGCAGACCAAGGCATAGGAGTAGCGGAGAAAGACCTTCCGAGATTGTTTGAACGCTTTTACCGTACAGACAAAGCCCGTTCCCGCCAAAGCGGAGGCACAGGTTTGGGGCTTGCTATCGTCAAACACATAATCGAAGCACATCGCCAGACAATCAATGTCCGCAGCAGCCTCGGCGAAGGCACCACTTTCGGCTTCACCCTTAAAAGAAGTAAATAAACCATTCTCTATTTTTCTAGAAATTCTAGTAGTTCTAGTGCTTCTAGAATTTCTAGATTATTCCAGTCTTTCTATCTTTTCTATAACTACTATTCTTCTAAGAACAAAAA
>URCX01000194.1 GCA_900546465.1 uncultured Bacteroidota bacterium
TGCGGTAATTCTTCATACATATAAAGAACAAAAGCCGTCCTTTGTTTCTCAGGTAAATTTGCCAGAGCCTTATCGAAGTATTCCCTGTATTGCTTATCTCTCAACGACCAGTCGGAGTCTGCCATGCTTATACCCTCAAACGTTTTTCTCTCTTTGATGGCAAACAACTTGCGAACTTTCTGTTTCCTTATAAAGTTAATGGATTTATTGACGGCTATTCTGTAAATCCATGTCGAGAGCTTAGAACCGCCTCTGTACGATTTGATAGAACAAAATATTTCGACAAACACCTCTTGCATTATATCCTCAGCTTCAAAACGGTCTCTCACCATTGCATAGCAAAGATTTAATACTCCCGAGCCGAATTCATCGAACAAATCTTTGAATGCGGCATTGTCTCCCTCAGCAATCTTTTTTGCTCTGACTATATCCTGTTCCATATCAAGAAGACAGCGGAAACAAAACCTTCGTACTGTTCCCGCTGCATAAGGTTCAAGACTTAAAGACTACTTCTTTACTTCTTTTGAAATTTTCTCTGCCTTAACGTCTTTTTGGTGATGCTTGCATTGTCCGGTGCATTTATGATTTGCATCTTTCTTGCCACTGCATTTATGTTCACCGGTTGTTTTGCTTTTGCATTGTCCGGTGCATTTGTGATTGGCATCTTTGTGCTCTCCCGTACACTTGTGATTCGCGTCTTTCTTATCTTTGCAGCATTTGTGTTCGGTCTTTTGAGGCTCTTTTGTCTTCTTTACCGGTTCTTGAGCCATGCTCACCGCCCCTGCAAAAGTCAATGCAAAGGCTAATACGATTAGTTTTTTCATAACTTCAAATTGTTTTTATTGTTTCTATCTTTCACCTTAGACAACAAAGGTAGCTAAAACCTTACACATGACAAAGAAATTTCTTCTTTTTTCTGTTTCAACCGAACGAAAGTCGATAAATTACTACCTTTGCAAAGTCAAACAATATCCATACGGTATATGTTCAAAGTATTGTTAGTTGGTTTGTATTTTGTGTTGCAATCGTTCTTTGTGCTTGTCGCACAAAATTATGATGACAATTTTGCAAAACCCATAGTTACCGAAAACGGTAAGTTTCACTATTACGAATTGCCTGCCATAAAGACTTCCGAAGGTGAATTGATATTTTTGGATAGAAACCTTGGGGCATTGAGTGAATATGTCGGCACGACAGATTCATGGGGAGATCTTTATCAATGGGGCAGAGCGACAGACGGACATGAGAAACGCACCTCCGATACAATCATGAGCTTAGCTGAAACATACGAAACCGGACATGCTCGCTTTATAGTGGACGAAAGAAAAGCCAACGATTGGTTGAGCAATCCCGATGATGAGCTGTGGAAAGAAGAAAAAGGACTTTCCAACCCTTGTCCCTGCGGATACAGACTGCCGACAGAGAAAGAATGGAGAGCTTTGCTTAATCTCGGGTATGAAATCAAAATAACCCCTGAGGGCTTTTACTATTTGAGTATAGCCGGAGGACAACTGCTGTTGCCTGCCGCCGGCTTACGCAGTGCCTATACAGGAAACTTTCTTCATCTCGGCACAAGAGGCTATTATTGGGGAATAAACGCATTAAGCCGCGGTACTTCCTCTTGCATAGATTTCAATAAAGATGACATAACAACCAACATAAGCATATTCGGATTCAGAGCCTTTGGGCGAAGTGTCAGATGTGTGAAAGAGCATTAACGCAAAATACCAAAATAGAATATGTCTATACTGAAAACCTTGGAGGTAAGCAAACAGTATTCCTCTCATCTTGTTTTGGATAAAGTATCCATAGATGTACAAGAAGGAGAAGTCTTTGGCTTATTGGGCCCTAATGGAGCGGGGAAAACGACGCTTATACGTATGATAAACCAAATCACAGCCCCCGATAGCGGAGAAATACTTTTCTTCGATAAGCCCATGCAGCGTAAGGATACCAAATATATAGGTTACCTCCCTGAAGAGCGAGGATTGTATAAAAAGATGAAAGTATCCGAGCAAGCCATGTATCTTGCCGAACTCAAAGGAATGAATGCCAAGCAAGCCAAAGAACGTTTGGAGTATTGGTTTGAACGCTTCGGTATAACCTCATGGTGGAATAAGCGTTTGGAAGAACTCTCAAAGGGAATGGCACAAAAAATACAATTCATTACAACAATACTTCATCAACCCCGACTGCTTATATTTGATGAACCTTTCAGCGGCTTTGACCCTGTAAATGCAAATCTGCTGAAAAACGAAATACTATCCTTGCGAGACAATGGAGCAACCATCATTTTCTCCACACACAATATGTCCTCCGTTGAAGAAATATGCGATAGAATAGTATTGATAAATAAATCCCGAAAGATATTGGAGGGTAGAGTGGGAGACATCAAACGAGAGTTCTGCGAAAATCTTTTTGAAATCATTATCCCACTTGGCAATGAGAATTTGCAACTGCCCGACGATTGCGAATTGCAAGAACAAATAAGAGATAGTAAAAGTCTTACACTTAAAATCAGAATACCCGAAGGTCGTAATTCCGACCTTATAAGTTCCGTTATGCGACAAACCGAACTGCTTTCTTATAGAGAACTGCTTCCATCAATGAACGATATATTCATCAAAACAGTAAAAGACAATGAATAAGATAAAAATAATCATAGATTAGGGATTTAATTAATAATTAAATAAAAAATTTTAAGAAAAAAAATTAAAAAAGACTTGCATTTTTTTTTTTTTCTTATATTATAATTAAATAAAAAATATATAATCGTTTTAGACG
>URCX01000195.1 GCA_900546465.1 uncultured Bacteroidota bacterium
AGGGAGAGATAATCGATTACAAGATTAACTTCGACAGAAGCAAGTTCCGTGTAAAGGTTATTGAGACAGTGAAGAAGACAGACAGCATGGTTGATATTTCCGAAGCCAAGATATTGGTGTCAGGCGGCAGAGGCTGCGGCACAAAAGAGAACTTCCAAAAGTTGGAAGACTTGGCAAAGGTTCTCAAAGGCGAAGTTGCTGCTTCAAGAGCTTGTGTAGATGCAGGCGTTGTGGGACACGAAAGACAGGTAGGACAAACAGGTAAAACCGTAAGACCGAACCTATACTTGGCATGCGGTATTTCCGGAGCCATACAACACCTTGCAGGTATGGAAGAGAGCGAATTGATAATCGCAATAAACAAAGATAAATTCGCTCCGATAATGTCGGTTGCGGATTTGGGCATTGTGGGCGATGCAAATCAAATTGTTCCAATCCTTACGGAGAAATTGAAAGGCATTGTAAAATAAGCTTGATTTTACTCTAATGATAGAGGACGACTTCCCGCATGTCGGGAGGTCGTCCTTGCTTTATAATTAAACTCAAACATATCAAATGATTAGAGAAACGCCGATTTATGCTCGATGAACAGGCGTTTGGATAAATCGAAAGGGCGAAAGAATTTTTTCTTTCGCCCTTTCGATTTTATGGTTTCGGTGATTTGATGCCGCCTATGGTTATGAGACTATTTTTCCATCTTCGCAAGCTATGACTCTTGAACGGAATTTGTCTATTACAATATAGTCATGCGTTGCCATAAGGACGGTTGTACCGTGCTTTTTGTTGATATGCATAAGCAATTCTACTATTTCCTCGCTCGTTATGGGGTCGAGGTTGCCCGTAGGTTCGTCGGCAAGTATCAGTTCCGGTCGGTTGACTATGGCACGGGCGATGGCAACTCTTTGCATTTCGCCTTCGCTGAGGTCGCATGCCTGTTCGTCTGCTTTATTAAGCAAGCCCACATCATCCAATGCCTGCAAAATTCTGTCCCTCATGGCTTTCTTATCTTTCCACCCCGTTGCTTTTAAGACGAATGCAAGATTGTCGTAAACAGAACGGTCTTTCAAGAGTTGGAAGTCTTGAAAGACTATGCCGAGTTTGCGACGCAAAAGCGGGATTTGGGACTTTTTCAATTTGTTGAGGTCGAAACCGCATACCCTTGCGGCTCCTTCATCTATGGGAACATCGGCATAAATGGAGCGTAGCAAGGAACTCTTGCCGGAACCGGTTTTCCCGATGAGATAAACAAACTCTCCTTTAAGTATTTCGAGTTTTATGTCTTTCAAAATGGTCTTATCGAAGGATAAAGCGACGTCTTCGTACTGTATAACGTATTGTTTTTCTTCCATTAGCAAGTATATAATTACAATTTGTTCATTTTATGTTTTACGTATGCACGAAGTGCGAATACGAATACAAACCACATTATAATGATGTAGAATATATAGTAAAGGTCTTCCAACAGGAAGCCGACGAATACGGAAATAAGAGATATGATGATTTGTATGCTCATGGTGGTAAGGGCTATACGTTTGTGTGAATAGCCTACTCTGAGAAGTAAGTGGTGTATGTGTGTTTTGTCAGGGGAGAAAGGACTTTTGCCTTTGCGAACTCTGGAAATGAATACCCGCAATGTGTCGGCAAGAGGGAGAAAGAAGAACATTACACAAGCCAAAAGATTGCTTCTCATCGGGTGAGAGAAGACTGTAGAGGTGCTTTTACCATTGTAATCCATTGCCGTAATCATGCAGATTGCCAACATAAAGCCTATAAAGAGGCTTCCGGTATCGCCCATGAATATTCTGGCAGGCTGCCAGTTGTATATCAAGAAGCCGAGCAATGCTCCAATCATTGCCGAGTCCACAAGGAGCCAGAAAGATGTGTTTGCGAAGTTGTCATTGTACGGCGGAATGGTAAATTCGCCTATAAAGCATTTTGCAAAAAGGAACATGGAGCAGAAAAACACCAATGCCTGTGTACCTGCCTGTCCGTCGATACCGTCAATCAGGTTGTAAGCATTGGAAACCACTACCATGAAGACGATGGAGAGTACATAACTTAACCAAATGGGGATTTCGTTGATACCGAATAAGCCGTAAAAGCTGTGTATTCTCACTCCTGTATAGCATAAAAGGAAACCGACGGTTATTTCACAGAGTAATTTTGTTCTCGGAGTAAGATTGTTCATATCGTCCCGCACTCCGACCAAAAGAATAAAACATAACAATATGAGAAAGGAGGTGATGTTCCACGGGCTTCCGAAATGCGAGGTGCTGAACAGACCGAACACAACACAACAAATAAAGGCGATGAATATCACCACGCCACCCATGTGAGCCGTATAACCTTGGTGTATTTTTCGTCCTCCTGCCTTATCGAGTAATCGGTATTTGACCATCAGTTTAATAAAGGGTGGCATCAATAAAAAGGTTACAAAGAAAGCCACAATGCCGTAAATAATCCAATTCATTTCAATTAGTTTTAGTCTTGCAAAGGTAGCAAATTTTCCTTTCTCTGAAAGAGTTTGCGTAAATTTGTTCAACATTGTTACATTCTGCGGCGGATTTTCATGGGTTTAGCCCTCACTTCGTCATTCTTTTATCGGGCGTTGTCGGCTATGTGCTTTTTTTTTAGTAATTTTGAAACCTCTTTCGCCCCAAGGGCTAAGGAGGGCGGCTTCTTTGCTTTGGGAACTTCTTTATGAAGTTGCTGCGGCAGGAAGCGGCG
>URCX01000196.1 GCA_900546465.1 uncultured Bacteroidota bacterium
CCTGCCCGTTTCAAGGCTTGCATCATACGATCGATGTGATAGAGGTATTCATCGAGATCTTCGAGAAACAAAATTTTGTTTTCCGTCTCGCCAAAGCTGTTTGAGCCGAGCAAAGAATAGATAACCGAGAGATTGCCGCCTATAATCTCGCCCTCTATTTGAGTATCCTCGGTGTTAAATGCACTTTCGCAACTGAAAGAAAGAGGTTTACCAGTTAAGACATCGAGCATTGCAGTAATGTTGGGATTATTTTCGGAGGAGGAAGTGATGTTTACAGGCATGATAGCGTGGAGAGAGGCGAGGGAAATGCGATAATAAAGGTGGAAAAGCAAAGCAGTTACATCGGAATAGCCTATAAACCACTTGGGATTGGCGTTTAGAGGTTTCAAATCGAGCTTATCGAGAATGCGAATGCTGCCATAGCCTCCGCGAGCGAAGAAAACGGCTTTCACCTCCTTGTTGTCTATAAACGATTGCAAGTCTTTTGCCCTGAAATCGTCATCGCCAGCAAATTGATTGCAACTTGCACCTATGGTTTTGCCGATTATAACATTATATCCTCTGCTTTCAAAGAGGCGAACGGCAGGTTTCACCTCCTCGAAACCTATTTTGCGAGCCGAAGAGCAAATTGCAACAGTATCATTCGGCATAAGAAAATCCGGAAACCTTATCATAATGCCTGCAAAGGTATGAAAAACCATGGAAAAGCAGCCTTTTATCAGCCTCAAATACATTTTCGGCAGTTGAAAATCTTAGTTTTGAAAGATGAAAAGGCGGTTTGGAATTTCTTTTTGAGGGATAATGGGGAGGGTAAAGCTGTAATGCGATTTCGAAATTGATATATTAGCAGGAAAATTCGGCATAAAAGATTGTAGGTCTTGAAAAAATTTGTAAATTTGCAGCAACTTAATACAATAAAAGAGTATGCACCAATACGCATTTGGCATAAGAATTTTATCCGAAGATGTTTTCTTTGCGAACAAAGTAGCTTACAGACTTTCTAAAATGCCTGCATGGGATTGTATTGTAAAGCACAACGTAGAGAAAGCGATAGATGAGTACGACAGAGCAGCCAATGTACTTATCTTAGTCTATGATTTCAAAAAACAAACACCCAAAACCGTATTGGAAAAATTGAAAAAAAACTATCCGAAAGCGAAGATACTTGCCATTGTTCCGGAGGATTGCTTCGTAATGCTGAGAGATTTCCTCTTGGATAAGGAGGTCATAGATGTCATGAATATACATAGCATAATCCATGACATGCTTTTCAATCACGTAAGGAACATTTACAACGAATGGACGCTGCATATCAAGTTGCAAAAGTTAGAAAGATTGAGCGAAAACAATGAAACCTTTGTTTCAAAGGCTCATTCCATGGAACACGTTCATGAATTGATTTACAAAGCTGCGGATTCCGAGATAAATGTCAGCATTTACGGAGAAACAGGAACTGGAAAAGAAATAGTGGCAAGGAAGATTCATTCTCTCTCTTCCCGTAAGAATGCGGCATTTGTGGCAGTTAATGTTGCTGCAATACCGAGTGATTTGATTGAAAGTTTATTCTTCGGACATGAAAAAGGAGCTTTTACAGGAGCCATTGAGAGAAAAATTGGTTTCTTTGAGGAAGCCTCCGGTGGCACACTCTTCCTTGATGAAATTGGAGACATGGATATAAAAATGCAAGCCAAGCTTTTGAGAGCCTTACAAGAAGGTGTTATAACGCGTGTCGGTGGAAACGGGGAGGTTAAGATTGATGTCAGAATAATAACAGCCACAAATATAGATATTCAGAAGCTGATTGAGCAGGAGAGATTCAGAGAAGATCTTTATTATCGCTTGATGGGACTTTCAATAAACCTACCCAAACTTTCGGAAAGGGGCAATGATGTGCTGCTTCTTGCAAATCATTTCATCAAAGCTTATTGTGGCAAAAGCAAAAAGGCGATATGTACTTTGAGTGAAGAAGCAAAGCAAGTGCTGTTAAGCTATTCTTTTCCCGGAAACATAAGAGAGTTGAAAGCCATGATGGAATTGGCAGTCGTATTAAGCGAAAACAATATCATAAGACCGGAAGATTTGACTTTGCGACAGGAAATTGCAAAGGAAAAAAGAGACTTTCTTGAAGTGGAACGCACATTGGAGGAATACGAAACACTGATAATAAAACACTTCTTACGGAAATATGATAACAAAGTGCGACTTGTCGCAGACAAACTCAACATAGGCAAAACCAAAATATATAAATTCTCCAGAAAATATAGTATATAGTAAAGGAAGGCATTTATTTGGACTAAATGTAGCAAAAAAAGGAGATACAAAAAAGCTTTTAATAGTAGAAGGGTATATGGACGCAATTTCGCTTCATCAAAGGGGAATAAGCAATGTTGTTGCGTCACTTGGAACAGCTTTAACAGAAGCACAAGGTAGATTACTTAGAAAATCAAGCGAACAAGTAATTGTTGGTTATGATGCAGATGGTGCAGGACAAGCTGCTACAATAAGAGGATTAGAAATTCTCCAAAATTTAGGATGTGATGTAAGAATATTACAAATTGAAGGTGCAAAAGACCCTGATGAATTTGTTCTAAAATATGGTCCAGATAGATTTAAAAAATATATGGACAATGCAATTTCATTAGTAGAATTTAAAATCAAAAAT
>URCX01000197.1 GCA_900546465.1 uncultured Bacteroidota bacterium
TCAACACACAAATACAGAATTCTACCGACTGAACTATCGCAACCATTAAGTAAGAGTGGTAATTGAACGACTATTCGCTATCCCTATAAACGAGGGTCTCTTATCGAAGTAAGCCGTTCTTGACCATCTCTCAGCAAATTTTAGAGAGGAATGTGGAACTCCTGCGACCTGAGATACCAATACAGGGCAATTGTTTCGCATTTCCTCGTCTCTTGTTTGCGGTTGCAAAATTACAATAGGGCTACGCAGTCTTTTTGCGTAGCCGTAATATTTTTCGGAATTATTTTGGAATGCTGTGATTTTGAGGAGTTTTATAAGTGCATCAGTCAAATAAAATGACTACTTTTGCATTTCGGATAACAAATTTACAGATTGGAGGAAGCATGCCGGCAAACAAGAATGCACTTATACGTTATAAAACCATCGATAACTGTCTTCGCAACCGCTATCGCCGTTGGACGCTTGATGACTTGGTGGAAGCGTGCAGCGAAACTCTCTATGAAATGGAGGGAATACGCAAAGGTGTATCCGTTCGCACCGTTCAAGGAGATATTCAGATTATGCGGTCGGATAAACTCGGCTATAACGCACCCATAGAGGTCTATGACAATAAGTATTACCGCTATGCCGAGAAGGATTACTCTATTATGAATATGCAGATGTCGCAAAACGATTACGAAGTTATGCAGGAGGCAGTGGATATGCTCCGTCAGCTGGAGGATTTTGAGCAATTCTCGGAGATGAGCGACGTTGTAAGACGCTTACAAGACAAGTTGGCAATCGGTAAGGGCGGTCGCAAACCGTTGATTCACTTTGACAGTGTCCCTAATCTCAAAGGATTGAAACTGCTCAATCCTCTGTATAACTATATTGCCAATAAGCAAACCCTCTGTATCCTTTACCAATCATTCAATGCCACAGAACCGCAAGAGTTTATCCTCTGCCCATACTTATTGAAAGAATATCGTAACCGTTGGTTCCTCTTCGGCGGATCAGCTTCTGATCTGCGGATATATAACCTCGCTTTGGATAGGATTGAAAGTATAAAACCTGTCGATGTCGCTTTCAGAGAAAATCCCGACTTTGATTCGGAACATTTCTTCGATAATCTGATAGGAGTGACCAAGCCTCTGCATGCCACAGTCCGCCGAGTGAAGTTTTGGGCTTCGGCAGAACAAAGCCGGTATATCAAGACCAAGCCTTTGCATCCTTCGCAAAAACTCAAAAAAGAGAACCCCGAAGACGGCAGTTGTGTCTTTCAAATAGAGGTAGTCATCAATCATGAAATGTATTCGACCTTTATGAGCTACGGTTCCGGCGTAAAGCTAATCTATCCCAACTATGCCGCTGAGTATATGAGAGATATGTTACGACAAGCTGCCGATTTATACAAGTAAATTCTCGTTTAAGACGAATGAGATTGCTTTTCAGCTGTCTTGTAGGTGTTTGTTTCTAATCAATATTCGGAAGTAAGGGCATTTACCGTTTATTGACAGATCTTTTCCGTCGTCTCCTTTGCGAAATCTTATTATTTCAAATTGCTTAGGGTTGAATTTGTGCAGAAAAGTTATCGGTACGCCCATTGCTCCTCTGTAATCCGATGGTATGTCTTGGGTTTTGTTTATGTTGATACCGTCATAGTTGTCATATTTCCGGTAGTCCGCCTCATGTCCTGTGTATTTCTTAGTGAGTGAAATCTCTTCACTACGTTTCGGAGTTTCCAGATTGGTTAGCCATAGGCAGTTGTTAGAAGATATAATTCTGTTACCACACTCATCTATGCGGACTTCTGTTCCATACAATTCATAATGTTTCGGTACAATAAAGCCTGAAATACCTCTACCGAGATTTATTCCCAACCATGCTTTGTCTTCTTTTATCAGTTGAAAGATTTCCTTGTATGTTATGGCATTTATGTTGCCTATTATCAAGAATTGTTTTTTGTATTTTATCAGTTGAGCTACATATTCTCTGAATAGAGAGAATGGAGGATTGGTAACGACAATGTCCGATTGTTTAAGTAATTCTATGCTTTCGGAACTGCGAAAGTCGCCATCTCCTTTGAAGTAAGTAAGTTCGGATAAGTCGGGTTGCTCATCTTCTTTGCAATTTCCCATATATTCAAAGAAAAAAGCTTTATCATTGTTGCTTGAATCGAATAAGTCATTTGTCTGTGGTTTATAGCAAGAGACAATCAGTTTTCGTAGGTTCAATTCTCTGAAATGGATAAAGAAGTATTTGAAAAAGTTACTTGAATGAGGGTCATCGCAGTTGCAATAAACCACTTTGTTCTTGAAGTGATGCTTATAGTGTTGCAATTCCCTTTCTATGTCGGGTAGCTGTGTGTAGAACTCATCGCTCTTTGCTTTCTTTGCTTTTTGGAGTATTTCGTTGGTGCTGTTTCTTGCCATTTCCTTTGTCCTTTGGTGCAAAAATCGTCAATCGAAGTCTCTATCTTAAAAAGGAAACCTTCCGACCATAGAAACATATATGATGGCAAAGGTACGAAAAAATCAAACGCCGTTCTACAAAATTAAAACGCCGAAAGAATTTTTTCTTTCGGCGTTT
>URCX01000198.1 GCA_900546465.1 uncultured Bacteroidota bacterium
TAATTGTATAAAGCCGTTCTTACCCCGCCTATATGCAAAGGCCCCGTAGGACTTGGGGCAAATCTCACTCTCACTCTTCTTTCCATTTCAAATCACTCAAAACATAAATAATTCAAACGGCAAAGGTACGAAAAAAGCCGCAGTATCAAAGAAATCAACGACTGCAAACACAACTCTTCACAAATTACCGGCGTAAAGCAAGTCGGAATAGCTGCGTCCTAAAAGAAGAAGAGCTTATCGCAGCAGTAAAATGCTTGGAAAAAGCCTTGAAAATATATCTCGGAAAAACAATCTAAGGATAAAAAGCAGGCATACATAAACAAAAAGATGGTGATGAAAATCCCTCCCTGCCTTTTCTATTTGCCTGTAAATCATTACATGTAGCACAACTACCCATGCCTGTTTATTAAAACGCCGTTCTAATTTTCTGAAACGCCGAAAGAATTTCGTAGAACGGCGTTTTGATTTTTTCTTTCGGTCTTTGGTTGGAAAGGAAAGGGCGTGTGCTGTGAAATAAATTCTTGCTATCTTTGCAAAGAACTTGTTTTATTGTCTGTTCATGGAAAAAGGAAAGGTGTTTTTATTCCCTACGCCTATTGCTCAGGGTGATGTGGAGGATTGTTTGCCGAGAAGGAATGTTGATTGTTTAAACCAATGTGCTTGTTTTGTGGTTGAGGAATTGCGGACGGCAAGAAGGTTTTTGAGGAAGGCGGGCTATAACAGGAGTTTCGATGAGACGGAGTTCTTTATCCTTAATGAGCATACGAAAGATGAGGTGGTAAAGGAGTATTTGCGTCCTTTGCGTAAGGGGAAAAACGTGGGTGTTATGTCGGAAGCCGGTTTGCCTTGTGTGGCAGACCCGGGAGCAAGGTTTGTTGCTTTATGTCAGAGAGAGGGATTTGAAGTTGTGCCTTTCGTTGGTCCGTGTTCGTTGATGATGGCTTTGATGTCGAGTGGGTTTAATGGTCAGTCCTTTGCCTTTGTCGGTTATTTGCCTGTGGAAAAGTCTGCTCGAATGAAAAAGATACGGAATTTGGAGAGTATGGCATACAGATTTGCTCAAACGCAGATATTCATAGAGGCTCCGTATCGCAATAATCATTTATTTGCATCGCTGCTTGAGGTGTGCAAGGCTGAGACATTGCTTTGTGTTGCGGCTGATATAGGTGAGGAAAGTATGGAAATACGCACCAAAACAATAAGTTCATGGCGTAAAGAGGGAATAGATTTGAATAAGAGGAACACGGTATTTTTGATAAGCAAACAGTAGGAGGACAGATGAATAAACCTTTGGCAGAAATCCTACGTCCGCATTCTTTGGACGAGTACATAGGTCAGAAACATTTGATTGGGGAGGGAGCAATTCTTCGGAAGGCGATAGAGGAAGGAAATATTCCATCTATGATTCTTTGGGGTCCTCCCGGGGTTGGCAAGACTACTTTGGCGAATATAATAGCCAATACTTTATCTGCCGATTTTTATCAACTCTCTGCCATAAACAGCGGGGTGAAAGAAGTCAGAGAGGTAATAGAGAAAGCGAAAGAAAGCGATAATGCTATACTGTTTGTCGATGAAATCCATAGATTTTCAAAAAATCAGCAGGATTCTCTGCTCGGAGCAGTGGAACAGGGTGTGATAAGACTTATAGGAGCAACCACGGAGAACCCATCATTCGAGGTTATCTCCCCTTTGCTTTCGCGTTGTCAGGTATATATTCTTCGCAGCTTGGAAAAGGAAGATTTGTTGAAGATAATAAGTCGGGCAACGGATTATTACCAAAAGACTTTGGGACGTAAGATAGAAGTGAAAGAGTCAGGGGCTTTATTGAGAATAAGCGGCGGTGATGCGAGAAAGCTGATGAATGCAATAGAATTGGTGGTCTCGCAACTTAAAGGGGATTGTGTGATTGATAATGCGGCGGTTTGTTCCATTGTTCAGCAGAATTTATCCATGTATGATAAGAAAGGAGAGAATCATTACGACATTATTTCTGCTTTTATAAAGAGTTTGCGGGGTTCAGATCCTAATGCGGCAGTGTATTGGTTGGCAAGAATGATTTCTTCCGGCGAAGATCCTTTGTTTATTGCAAGAAGAATGCTGATTCTTGCTTCGGAGGACATCGGCAATGCCAATCCGAATGCACTTTTGCTTGCAAACGCTTGCTTTGATGCGGTGAATAAAATCGGTTATCCGGAGTGCAGGATTATTCTTTCGCAGACGGCAGTTTATCTTGCGACAAGTCCTAAGAGCAATTCCACATATATGGCTATAAACAAAGCATTGGAGATTGTCGAAAAGACAGGAGATTTGCCTGTTCCTTTGCATATCCGCAATGCTCCTACGAAATTGATGAAGGAAATAGGTTATGGCAGGGATTATATGTATTCTCATGACTATGCGGGACACTTTGTGCAGCAGCAATTCATGCCTGACGCTCTGCAAACTTTGGAACTGTATTCCCCATGCGACAATGATAGAGAGAGGAAGACAAGAGAGCAACTCAGAATGATGTGGCAGGGTGTTTATAACTACTAAGATTTGAGTATGAA
>URCX01000199.1 GCA_900546465.1 uncultured Bacteroidota bacterium
TCAAAATTTCATTGCAAGTAAGATTACGCTTAAAACCTTGGCGTGCCGTTGCACAAAACTGACAATTCATTTTACAGCCTACCTGTGTCGAAACGCACAAAGTAATCCTGTCTTTATCAGGTATCATAACCGCTTCGACGAAATCCTTTTCACCGTATTTATAAAGATATTTCTTAGTTCCGTCTTTTGAAACCGCACAAGATAAAGGTGGAATAAGTCCGATGGTATAGTGTTCCGTCAATTTTTCTCGGCTCTTCAAAGAAAGATTTGTCATCTCTGCTATTGAAGAAATATTCTTCTTGTACAACCAATCTGCCATTTGTTTTGCAGCAAAGGCCGGCATAGAAAATTCTTTGCAAATATCTCCGAGTTCGGATAAGGTTTTGCCGAAGAGTGTATCCATTTTATTTGAGCTTTATTCGTTTTAATCGTCCCTGATAGGTATTTCGTGCATTCATCTTCTGCTCTATGGCAGCCACAACTTCTTCATTGCGTAACATATTCCAATTATTACCGGCTTGAAAGCGTGGCGGCACTTCGCCTGCAAACCTTTCTATGACTATTTCCGGCGAAAGTCTTTCCAAAAACTCTATTATGAAATCGCTATATTCCTCAAAGCTCATGAAATTGAAGTCTTCAGGTTTCTCCTCATACTCTTTCAACATGGCAGTTCCTTTAACCAACAAGAGTTGATGGAATTTCAAGGTATTCAAACCCGATTCGCTCAAAATTTCTGCTTCGTTCAACATCATTTCACGACTTTCTCCGGGAAGTCCGAAGATGATATGACCGCCTGTTGTTATACCTCGTTCCCTTGTTTGCTTTATTGCTTTGAGTGCAGTGGCGAAATCATGACCGCGATTTATTCTTTGCAGCGTCGCATCGTAACAACTCTCGATTCCATACTCCACCACAATATGATAATCCTTGTTCAAGTCTGCCATATAGTCCAATTTCTCTTCGTCTATGCAATCCGGACGTGTTCCGATTACCAATCCGACAACCCGAGGGTGCGAAAGTGCCTGCATATAACGCTCTTTCAATACGTCCAAAGGAGCATAAGTATTGGAATAAGCCTGAAAGTATGCAAGGTATCGGCTTACATGTTTGTACCTCCAAGCATGGAATTTTATTCCCTCGTCAATTTGTTCCCTTATATCTTTGAATCGTTGACAATAAGAGGGATTAAAAGCATTGTTATTACAAAAGGTACAACCTCCGAACGAAATATTGCCGTCTCTGTTGGGGCATGAAAAACCCGCATCTATGCTGAGCTTTTGCAGTCTTGTGCCGAAAAGTTTTTTATAATGGTTTGAGTAGGCATTGAACGGACGATTGTGTCCCCATATATGAGCGATTTCTTCCATCTTTTATTTGTTAGACATCAATAAATCCACCAAATGTATGGTCTTTAATTTGATTTGATGTTTGTCAATGTAAGATTGCAAATGCAGAAGACACGATTGATCATTGCTTACTATGTATTCCGCTCCTTCTTCCAAGGCTTTCTCTATTTTTTTCTTTGCCAAAGCAGTGCTTACAGGTTCATTGTAAATACTGAAAGTGCCTCCGAATCCGCAACAAAAGTTATCCGTTCTATCGTTTGTCAATTCCAAACCCTTCACATGCTGCAATAACAATTTTGTTTCCTCCTCTACATTATATTCATTCAAACCATGGCAATTCGAATGCAGGCAAACCCTGTGCGGAAATTCCGCTCCCAAATTCGGTTTCCGCTCGACGGAGATAAGAAATTCGCTTATGTCCATTATCTTATCGCGAAGCGATTTATAAGAATTGTGATTTGTGGTATTGAAAAAGAGTTTACCGAAATTGTTCTTTACATATCCTACGCAGGAAGTGGAACAACCAACAATGAGTTCCGCATTTCTGAAATCGTTTATGAATTTCTCGCCTATGATTTTTGCTTCGTCCCAATTACCATTATCATATAAAACTCTGCCACAGCAAGTCTGTTCAGGTTCATAGTCCACTGTATGCCCCAAACCCTCCAACAATTTTATCAAATTGAAAGCCGTATTCGGGCTGAACTGATCTACACAACATGGAATAAAGACGCTTAAATTCATATCTCTCTCAGATTTTTTACAAAGGTACAAAAATAGAGGGTATCCACAAAGGAATACCCTCTTACCATGACAAAATTAAGACTCTTTTCTTAGAATTCCAACCTGAAGCCGTTACCCTTCTTCTTTAACTGGTCGTACTTATCCCTATTGAAGAAATACAAATACGGCGTTCTTGAAGGAATGCTTTTTTTCACTTCTCCATATTTGTTTTGTTCGGTTTTCTCATTTACCTTTAAGCCTTTTGATTTCATCAACCATGCACTCTGCTTTCCGTCCGCACGTTCCAATACTCCCAAAGTCAACATCTTTCTATAGAAATTGCGACGGTCGAATGATATTCCCAAAATTGCTTCGTATAATTTTTGAAGTTTGGTCATAGAGAACTTCTCTTCTAACATATCAAACACTATAGGCTCAAA
>URCX01000200.1 GCA_900546465.1 uncultured Bacteroidota bacterium
AGTCAGTTGAAATTCTTTCGCCCTTTCATCTCCACTGAAACGCCGAAAGAATTTCGTCAATCGGCGTTTCGGTACTCATGAATCGGCGTTTGGTCGATTGGGGTGTGCGTTGGTGGTTTATTCGTTGAGAATTTTTTTCAGTTGAGCAATGTCCAAGAGGTTCACTGTCTCGAATCTGCCTTTGTAAAACACTGCAAAATTATTGAAGACGCAGGGCAGTTGTTTGGCTTCTTGCAAACTGTTCACCTGATTGAGGGTAAGTGGTATATTGTACGTCTCGCAATAGTTGCGGATAGGAGTGAGGCTTTGAAGAATATAGGGACATTGTACGGTGTAAAAGATTGTGAGTTCCTTGTTCTCTATTTCATTTTTGCGAACCGTCTCTGCAAAGTGCGGTTTCGTGCCGTCGAAGGAGAGGGCAAGCAGTTCATAGCCGTTATCGAGCCTATTGACAACTTCAAAGCCGAATTTCTTGGCAAAGGATTGGTCGGAAAGCCATGTCTTCTGCCTTTTCGCTCCGAGCATACACAATCCGCTGCCGCCTTTTTGCCTGACATCTTTTATTGCATATTCCAAGAGTTCCCTTCCGTAGCCTCTGCCTCTGAACTCCTTGCCGTTAACCCACAGGCAATAGAGATAAAAATAATTTTCTCCGCAGATTGGTACCCATGCTTTCTCCAAGGATGCGTACTCTATGAAGACGGCAGCCTTGGCATTCAGCTTTCGGAATACATGACCTTCCTTTAATCTTTCTGCCAACCATGTGCGTTTTGCTTCAATGCCGCAGTGCGGTTTCCTGTTGCGGATAATGCAACACAAATGTTCGTTTGCAATATTGTCAGGCGTAAGATTTATGAACTCTTCCTCCATTGTATTTTGATTTGTTTCGTTTGCAAAAATACGAATAATAGGATTGCAAAAACGAAATTTCCGTTTTCCAAATTCTTTCTTTGATTTGCTTTTATGCACCGGTGTTTGTGCTTTATAGAAGACCTCAGTGAAAAAAGCGAAAGTCCTATACGGAGGAATGAAAAATTGTTGTTCTGTATTTGCTAATGTGAAAAAAACCGTATATTTGTCGAGTGAGGTAATAAAACTGTCGGTCAAACGCTTGGATAAGTTTTGTATTATAGTGGATAAAGCTGAAATTATATGTAATATGGAAGAAGAAAAGAAGAGAAAAAGAGAGATTATCATTTTGAAACTGACGATAGTAATTCTATCGGCAGCATTGCTTGTGCAAGTGCTGTTCGGAAGAGAAGGATTGCTGAGAAAGAGTTCCGAAGTCATCAGAGCGGTTTCTATAGAAAAGGCGGCAAATGACAGGGGAGCCGACAGTGTTTATGTCAAAGGAGATACTGTTTGGCTCTATAAGGATAAGGAGTTTATAGGTACAGCAGTGTTTGAAATTGTCGAGTGATTTTGTGCTTGCAGCAGCGGAGTTTTTGACTTTTACTTCTTTTTGCTTGTCGAGTATCGACGATTTGAGTTTTCAGGCTTTGTTTTGGTAGTGTAGAACTTGCAGCAGCCGGGTAGGGGACAGGCTTCGCATTCGGGTTTGCGGGCTTTGCATATATAGCGTCCGAGAAGTATGAGTTGGTGATGAAGCAAGGCTATGTCGGAAGTCTTGTCGAGGTTTGCCATAAGTTGTTTTTCTGTTTCAAGGGGTGTTTTCGCTCCGGTGGTCAAGCCTATGCGGCGGCTGACGCGGTGGACGTGAGTATCGACAGGCATGACGGCTTGTTTGTAAAGCACTGCGGCTATCACGTTGGCAGTCTTGCGTCCTACTCCTGCGAGACTTTCCAAGTCCTTTCTTTCCTCAGGCAGTTCGTCTTTATAGACTTCATGCAGTCTTTGTGCCATTTTCAGAAGGTTTTTGCTTTTGGCATTAGGGTAAGATATGCTTTTGATGTGGCGGTATATCTCTTCCTCGCTTGCTTTTGCCATTTCGGCAGAGGTGGGAAAGCGTTTGAAGAGTTCCGGTGTAATCATATTGACTCTTTTATCGGTGCATTGTGCCGAGAGTATCACGGCAACGAGCAGTTGAAAAGGATTGTCGTAATGCAGTTCCGTTTGAGCATCGGGGAAAAGTCCGTCGAGCTTCTCTATGGTAAGGGCATAGCGTTCTTTCTTTCTCATTTCTTCTTTTCCGTTTCAAAGTCCACTATTATCGGTTTATGGTCGGAATACAGGTATTTGCCTACACAATAGCTTGTTGCTTTAATTCCCTCGCTGCAAAAGACATAGTCGATTCGGAAAGCGGGCAAAGGACCGTTGTATGTGCCGGAAAAGCCTTTTCCTGCCTGCCTGAAACTATCCTTCATCAGCTTTGAGAACTCTCTGTAAGTGTATGAATAAGGTGTGGAGTTGAAATCTCCGACCACAAGGCACTTTGGTTTGGTTTGTTGCAGCAATTCGACCATTTCCCTCGTTTCAATGCTGCGTTTTTTGTTGGCTGCAATCAACTTATCTTTTACACTGCGGGACACTTCCTTGTT
>URCX01000201.1 GCA_900546465.1 uncultured Bacteroidota bacterium
GGGCGGTTCTCCCTGAAGAGATTGAACAAACCCGGGTACAATCCTCCGTTGCCATCGAGAGAAGAAAGATGTTCTCTGTACTTATCCGTGTTCACCACGCCTTGTGCCTCGATGAACTCATCTGCCTTATCTACCTTGTTGCCGAGAAAAATTATTCTGTCTTTCAGACTTATGTTGCTTTTCAATCGTTTTATTCTATCGACATAGTTCTTTCTGTCTTCGGGTTCTTTCCATTCCGGTTCCAAAAGGATAACCCACACCTTGCGGTTAGGCATCTGCTGTATCTTGTTAAGGTATCGCGGACTGTCGTCGTTAGGTTTGTTGGGGTCGAAATACAATTCGCCCGGAGCTTCCAAGATTTGGCAGACAGGCTCTCCGGCATTGCGGGTTACACTCACCAGCATGAAAGACATCTTATCCGTACCTTTGGCAGCATTGTCGCTATTCAGCATTTGAGGAAATTCGTTGCACATCAGGTCATAGTCCTTGTCATCGCTCGGACGGAATGTGCGAATTGGCTTCACCATATAAGAACCTCCCTGAATATTTTTCAGAAATCGGGACAACCTTATCAGCGTCATCGTTTTTCCGCATGAAGGAGGACCGAACAATATGACGATAGGAGTTTTGCGGTCTGAGACAGTAACGCTTATGTCATTGAAATCACCGTATGACTTCATCACGGTTGCCGTCTCTGTTTGCGAATTCTCCTGTCCGTAATCGTTTACAATCTCTTCATTTTCCAAAGGTTCTTCATTTTGACCATTTTGTACTTCTTCCTTCTGCTCTTCCTTCTGCTCTTCTGTAGCAGTAGGACGTTCGTCGTTATCAAAGAAATTTGCCATTATCTTATTTTTGATGTTATTACTCTGTTTGCTCTAATCATTCTCTTTGAATGCCACATTGAAGAAGCAGAAAGCAGCAAGGTCGATGACCAAGGAGAGAAGTATCCAATAAATCAAGCCGTAGTCCTTACCTTTAAACTCTCCTTTGAACAGGTCTGTCCATACCTCCGTAACGTTGGTCAATCTTTCCGAACGGTATCCCTTGTAGTCGTCCTTGATACCCTTTGCGGAAAGAGTTCCTGCGGCTGTTCGTATCAGTTGACGGGATTGAGCCAAGGTCTTTTCCTCATCGTATTCCGGATTATCCAGATTCGATATATTGGCGTTCATGTTGGCGATTTGAGTGTTCAGTTCTCCCGCTTCTTTTCGGAAGTTTTTCAAATGGCTTGCCAACTGTTGAGCCTGCTGTTCTGATTGTATTTTCAGTTGGGTGGCTATCTGATTGGAGTAAAACTTGATTGCGGTGTTTATTTCCCTTTGGCTGCGTCCTATATGCGAAAGACGGGTGATTGTTCCAACCTTTACACCCAATTCGTTCTCGACTTTCTGCAAACATCTCTCCGCTTGGTCTCCCACGCCGGGGCGTTCAGGGTGTTCTATCTCTGCTTCAAGAGCCGTTTTTGCAGCATTCACCTTTTCTACCTTCTTTGCAAAATCTTCATTGAACTTTCCGATTGCCGTTTCCTCGTTGGTCAACTGCTTGAACTGGTTTATCAAGTAGAGTTGTTCGCTCTTGGCAGTCGGTTTTGCCATCTTATCATAGAAAAGCGAATGGACATTCGTAGGAAATGAGACAAGCAACCACGTTATAAGAACAATAATAAGTCCTCCGACAAGCTTTGCTCCTCGCTTATCAATAATTATGTTTCTATTAAAGCTGTCCATAATCATCTTCGTTCCGTAGGAAGTCAGGACATAAAGTCCGACGATGGCTATCCAAAAGCACCATCGCGGCACACTCGGAAGTGAAAGGTGGATACTCTCTACCGTAAGGTAGCAACTGACTGCCGCAAATGCACCGAAGGCAAGCAGACAAACGATTTGAAAGGGCGTTTTCTTTCCCATTTTATTGTATGTTTTCGCTTGTTCCGATGGTTCCGGGAGAACGTTAATATTCAAACGTAACAATTAGGAAGCGTGGAACCACCTGCTTGAATACCAACATCTGAAGGTCCTAGGAAAACCCACTTGTAGTAGTAATAGAAAAACAACAGCAGTTCCAAACAAAGCATACCAAACCGGAAGTGTAATGAGAACGTAAATGGTTTCGTTATTGATAATGAACCACCATATTCCGCTCCATAACAGGCAGAGAATAATAGAAGTTCCCTCATTTACACGACTATTGCTGCACAACGTACCAAAGCAAATGCAAGCAGTCACCACGGCTGGAAACAAAAACTGGATGACAATTTCTGATAGCGCGAGATTGACACTTCCTCTAAGTGTGATACAAAACAGGCTTATCATAAATAAATCGACAATTCCAAATAGAAAGATTCTGGCTGCATATATCTGTCGCAATGAATAAAGGCAGGTCGCTTCTATCTGCATACAGTCACAAGATTTGTTTTTCCAAAATTCCGGTATCATCAGAACAATAAAGAGTACCCCTATCATACCTAACATTCTTATCACATACCT
>URCX01000202.1 GCA_900546465.1 uncultured Bacteroidota bacterium
CTTGCGTCAGCGACAGCACTGTCGCCAACAGCATGAATAATAATTTCTTCATTGCATTTGAATTTTTAGTTAGTAATTATTTGACCGCCCAAAAGTACAAAATAATTGTACTCCTTGCAAATTTTGAGACGAGAAATTGCATTGTTTTATAATTTGCGAGCTTGCTGATTTCATTTTGGCACACTTTTTGCTTATCTGATTATATTACACTTTCTCAGAGCTTTATGTTTTTGCTATTTTCTGCTTTTTGCTTCGGAGAATTTTTTTTGCATTTTATTTTTTAACGACTTGTGTCGCCTTTTTGAATTATTGTTTTTCGATAATAGCAAAGAGCGGTTCGGCGAAATTTCTCGAGATTTTGAGAACAGAAATCCGACAAAATCCTATTCTTTTCTTCGTTTTTCTTCATCTAAGGGCTTTTATGGGTTTAACGCATAAAAACTGATTGTTTTTCGGATATACAAGAGCGTAAGCTCAAATCAAAAGTACAATTTCGGGCATGAAATAAGGAATGATTTTGAATCAAGAAAAGTAAAGAAGATTTTGAAATGCCATCATTGATGGCAATGGGAGAGAAAATATTATTCCTTTCCTTAAAGGATTTTCGTCGTTCGCAAAAAAGTTCAGCAGTTAATAATTGCCAATAGGCGGATAAAGAAAGGGGATCTGCCGAAAGCAAATCCCCTTTCTTTATTTAGTCAAAGTTCTGAGGCTTATTTATATTCTTTGCACTCTGTTTCTTTGTTCAAAAACATTGTTGCATTCATTGCCAAAGCTCCCATTTCATCTTCTCCCGCATATATTTCGACAGGTGCAATGAATTTAACTCTTTCGATAAGCTCATCATCGAAAGGTTTTCCGTATGCTATGCCTCCTGTAAGAAGTATGGCATCGACCTTTCCACTTAAAACCGTTGCAGCAGCTCCAACTTCTTTTGCAACTTGATAAACCATTGCAGACTGAATGAAAGCGTGTTCTTTGCTTCCTTCTTTTGCTTTTGTCTCCACCTCATAGGCATCGTTGGTTCCAAGATAAGCCACAAAGCCGCCTTCTCCCACAATCATTTTCTTTATTTGTTCCTTTGTGTACTCTCCGCTGAAGCAAGCATTCACAATGTGATTTACAGGTAGAGAACCGGTTCTTTCAGGAGAGAACGGACCTTCGCCGTCCAAAGCCTGATTAACATCAATCACCAAACCTTTCTCATGAACTCCGACGCTGACACCGCCACCGAGGTGAACGACTATCAGATTAAGGTCTTCGTATTTCTTGCCATGATCTTTTGCATAGCGTCTTGCTATTGCTTTTTGATTAAGTGCGTGGAAAATGCTTTGGCGAGGGAACTTTGGATGTCCGCTCACTCTTGCCAAATCATGCATTTCATCAACAACAACAGGGTCTGCAATTATTGCTTCCACACCTTCAAGAGACGAAGCTATATCATGAGCTATCAAACCGCCCAAATTGCAAGCATGTTGTCCCGAAACACCCTTTCTCAAATCCTCAAGCATTGCTTCATTTACTCTCCATACTCCCGAAGAAATAGGCTTTACCAAACCGCCACGTCCGACTATGACCTTGAAATCCTTAATATCGAAACCGGCTTCCTTAACCTCTGCAAGCACAATGTTTTTACGGAATTCGTATTGGTCGGCAATACATGCGAACTTTGAAATCTCATCAGCCGAATGCTTGATGTTTTTTACAAACAGCTGATTTTCCTCATCATATACGGCTATCTTTGTCGAGGTTGAACCCGGATTTATAGCCAAAATCAATTTTCTTGAATCCATATCTTTGAAATTTGTTATTTGACAGCTTGTGTTTTGAAGTTGCAAAGTTAATCCAAATCTTTCGTATCCACAAATATGGCTTCAAAATAAACTCCTCTTTTTACCGAAACGCCGATTCGTTGAAATTAAAACGCCGTTCTAAGAAATTCTTTCGCCGTTTTAATTTTCCGGAACGGCGTTTTAATTTTTTCTTTCGGCGTTTTGGTGGATTTGTTTCAAATGTCTGTTTTTCCAATCTGAGTACTGCGAATGAAAAGGGCTGCCGAAAGTTCCGAATATTTCATATAGTTTGCGTTCATGGGTTTATAGAAAAACAGACTGCTTGTAAGAGAAAGGAGAGTATAAGGAAAGAAGTGGAAAAGGTGGGAAGTTATATCTGCAATTATTCTTTTCCGGAGAATAAAAAGGGAAGAAATTCGGATTGTTCCAAACATATTTTATATCTTTACAGCGTTAAAATAGCATACACTTAAATTAAAACAGATGAAGAAGATTATGTTTTTTGCTCTGGTGATGTTCATGAGCGTTATCGGAGCGGTGTTCGGGCAAACGCCCGCGACCTTACCGTACACTTGCGACTTTGAAGCCTCGGGAGACAATGGCTGGACCTTGAAAAACGGAACATGCACCAACAAATGGCATGTGGGTTCATTCACTTCCCCTGCCGGACATAGCGGCTCCTTGTTTAT
>URCX01000203.1 GCA_900546465.1 uncultured Bacteroidota bacterium
AAAACGTTCGGCAGATTGCCGCTATACATTATATATAATTGCTTATATGTACGAGTCATCGCCACATAAAGAGCTTTTCTTTTTGCTTCTACGTCGGAAGTTTCCAGTAAAGGAAGAAATACAGTCTCGAACTGCAAACCTTTTGCACTGTGATAAGTCATAAGCTTCAAGTTTGAAGTATCGAAATCCAAGTTATCTTTTGCATTTTGGGTATATTTGTCACTATTATATTTCTGTTCGTAATTCACTTCCAATGAAGTAAGAATTTTTCCGACCTCTTTAACCTGTTCATTGAGCGGAAGCAGGATAGCAACATCTGTAAGCCTGTCGCCGATTATCCTTTTTATCGCTTCGATTTGTTCTATCGGACTTTCATATTGCAATACGTGAGGAATGCTGTCGTCTCCTCCTGCATTCTTATAAGTGCTTTCTTCGAACGGATTCAAACCTACGCCAACATATTGAACGAATTTGGCTACCTGTATGGGAAGACGATAGTTTCTGTATAGTTCCGACATCTTTGGTTTGTTGCCTTGCGGAAGTAAATAGCCTATATCTTCCAATGCAACGGTTACTTTCAAACCGTCATAGATGGATTGTGCAGTGTCTCCGAAGAAGAAAAAATTTTTTCTTGCCGCATTGATGAATTCCTGTATCTCTTCTGACGTAAAATCCTGTATTTCATCAACGATAATATAATCTGCCATCGGACTATTTTTCTTATTCTTCCACTCCCAATGGTAAAAAAAAGGATTGTTCAAGCCCAAGGCTTTTCTTCCTGATTCCATATATCTGCATAGAGCTTTGGTATAGACAATGATTTCGTAATCATTGCCGCGTTCCTTCTGGATTCGCTGGGCTTTTATCAAGGCTAAGACGGACTTGCCGCTGCCTGCACATCCGGATACAATACATGATTTGTCCAATGTAGCCGTCAATACTTTTATTTGGTCGTCATCCAATTCCGACTCTTTAATCATCCAATCTTTTTTCATCTTTATATTGTTGTTTGATTGCGTTCCGTTATTATTCTCCAAGCAACTTTGCTTATGTCGTTTCGTCTTCGTGAATGGGAAACCGTAAAGGTTTGATTGTATCCGGGATTGCGGTTTTCGATATTTACATCGGCTTCTTGCAAACCTTTGTCCATCAGTTTGGTCAACCATTCGTGTACAATCTTGCTCTTTGTCGTTACATCTTCAAGCAGCATTATTCCTCTTTCGTTCATCTTCGGTAGAAAGAACTTTGCGACTTGTGCGTATGCGTTGCAGTCTTCAAGACGCTCTTGATCGACAAATTCGCATATTGCTTTGAAAGACATCACTATGTCGAACTTATCCGTGATTATTTCGCCGATAACGCCCAAATCGTATAAGTCATCGATTTCTATACATGAGGTTCTGTATTCTGTTTTCAGCGATGTATGTATTTCAAACTTCGACATGACTTTCTCGAATAGTCTGAGAGCATTACAGTTGCCGTCATGGGCATATATTTTCACGGATTCGATGTTTTTCAAACTTTCTTCCATCGCAGTCAACAGTCCTATGATTTCTCCACCTGTGCCGCAACAGAAATCGAAAACGGATAAACTGTTCCGCTTTGTCCATTTCGTGAAATTGTTTTTGAAGTAATCGGAGAAAATGCAATAAGCCTCTGTGTAACTTCTCGGAAAATAAGTTCCGAGGTAGGAAAGCATATCCTCTTTTCCCCAATCGATAACCGTCATATTGGTATTGGTACGGGAATATTTTGCTCCCAACTCATTGAAGAGGTAATCATCGAGCCATTTCGGTAATTCTTGCCGTGTTTCCATTCATTACAGTTACCGCCGTCGGCTCTTCGGCAAAATATCAAAACCTTACAGGAGACATACACATAAAAAACGTGGAGCCGATTCTGTTACCCGTTCCACGATCCGTAGGCTCTCGCATTGCCCCTGCTTATCGAAACGAGCAACGCTGAAAGCCCCACGAAGATGTGTTTATAATAATCCCGTGTTCGTGTGAAGTGCTTGGCACTCACGCCGAACGAACGGGAATATAAATACACCCAAGGGGCGTTCCCGTTGCTTTGTTCTGATAAGCAGTCGAATTTGCGAGATTCACAGACCGTCAAAATCAAAGCGTACAGTTACGCCTTTACATGTATGCCGACCCCGCTTCCATCCGAAGGGACTTTCAGCAAGGGTTTACACGTGGCAAAAGTAAGAAAAATTATTTGATTACTTGCTTCTTGCATTGAAAAACAGCATTTCGATTATTGATTTCTTCTTTTGGCTTTATCAAAAGAGAAGCATGGCAGATTTTTTTGCGAATATGAGAGAAGTCAGGTATTGAGGACTTGTTGATTTTTTTATTTCTTACCTTATAAAACATTGCTGTTTTGAGTGGCAACGCCAATACGCCTTTTGAGAAGAAGCGAAACGCCGAAAGAATTTTTTCTTTCGGCGTTTTAATTTTTTGGAAGG
>URCX01000204.1 GCA_900546465.1 uncultured Bacteroidota bacterium
GGCTGCTCCGCTTATGCCGTATCGCGGTATTAGAAGGAAGCCGAGAAGAAGGGTTGCAAGCAAGCCTGCCAAAGAGGCTATGGTGCTTATTTTGAAATTGCCTCGTGAAAAGAGGTATTGGGTGAAATTGCTTGATATGCTGAGCAGCATTATGCCCGCAGATAGCATTCTGATTACACTTCTTATTTCACCGAATCCTTCTCCGAACAAAAGTATATAGGCTTGCTTTGGAATGCAGCACAGTACAAGCAGAGCAAGAAAAGTAAACAAGGCATTCACTCCGCTCATTTGCCAAGTCAGACGCTTTGAGTTTGTATCGTTACTGTTGTTGGACAGTGAGGAGTACTGTACCAATGCGAGCGAAGTACCGAAGAGCATGACTGCCTCTGTAAGACTCACTCCGTTGGAGTAAATTCCCACAAGGCTTGTGCCGCAATAATATCCCATGATATAAAAGGAGAGACGGTAATTCAGACTTTGAGCTATAGAACCTATTTGTTTGATTGCTCCGAGTGAGAAGAGGGTTGCAAATATTCGGCATAGTTCTTTTGCGGAAAGGAATGTCATTCGTCGGTAATCTTCTTTCAGTCTTATGATTCCATATATAAGAGAAAGCAGATAGGCAAGAGCCATACCGTAAATGCAGTCTTCTACTCCGTCAAAGCGTGAGGAGAGATGCAGAACGAATATATATCCGAAAGAAATAAGAGGATATAGGAGTTTGAGTGTATTTGCACGAGAGATTTGCTGTTTGCCTAATAATATGAATTGATTTACCTCGCATATTGCTGCCAAGCCTCCTATCCAAATGCTTGCAAAGATATATGGAGAGGCAATGCTCGGAATGCAAAGGAAGAGCAGGTTTAGTGCAATCACCAATATGCCTATCCATAATAAGGATACAGTCAATAAATCGCTTGTTTTTTTTCTTGGAGTAAGGTAAACCAATGTGGAGTTGCCTATAAGAGTGAAGACAAGCAAGAGTACATAGATATTATATACCACTATTGCTTGTTCTCCCTTTCCTTCGCTTCCCAAAACTCTGCTTACAAGCACCAGAGTAAGGAAGCCGAATAAGGCTGATGAGAATTTTGTTATGAGGGTGTTGAGAATATTCCTAAGCATGCTCGTTCGCTGAAATCGTTGCAAAGGTAAGTGTTTTTGTCGGGAAATATAGTAATTTTGCAACAGACTTTAAGTTGGTTTATAATGGCAGACAAGGCGTTTTTGTTTGATTTCGACGGTGTACTCGTGAATACGGAGTTCTACTATACGGAGTTTTGGAAGAGGCAAGGTATGAAGTATTTCCCTCATATAAAGAATTTTGAGCAGGTAATCAAAGGCAGAAGCCTCAAAACCATTTATGCGGAATACTTTTCCGACAAACCTGATGAGCGTAACGCCATAAGAGAAGAATTGATTTAGCATGAGAAAGGAATGGTTTATGAATATATATCGGGAGCAGAGAAGTTTGTCAGAGCATGCAGGGGTATTGTCAAAACAGCTTTGGTTACGAGCAGTTCACAAAGCAAGATGGAAAACGTTTATCGAGCTTTGCCTCATTTGAAGTCTTTTTTCGATTTAATCATAACGGCAGAAGATGTCAACGAAAGCAAGCCTTCTCCCGAATGTTACCTTACGGCAGCAGTGAGACTTGGAATGAAAGCATGCGATTGTGTCGTTTTTGAGGATTCTCTTGCCGGAATACTGTCCGGAAAGGGAGCAGGAATGAAAGTTGTCGGTCTTGAAACTACTTTAAGCAGGAAAGAACTTGAAAGAAAGGCAGATATAATAATTCCGAATTTCATGAAAGTGAAGCCTGAGGACTTTTCGGAGTGAAATACAGTAAGTAAAAAACGACAAAAAACATTTCAAGGCTTTCTTTTCGCAGTGTAGAGGTGTGTAATTTCGGAAATTGTAGTATCTTTGCACGTCTTGTTTAGTGTCTTGCTTGAAAAACAATTATGGAAAAAGTGTATTCATACGAGTACCCTCGTCCAGCCGTTGCGACGGACTGTGTCGTATTCGGATTTGATGGAAATAAATTGAGGGTTTTGCTTATTGAAAGAGGAAGAGAGCCTTTCAAAGGTCATTGGGCTTTGCCCGGCGGATTTCTTGAATTGAATGAAACCGTTGAACAGTGCGCCCAAAGGGAGCTAAAAGAAGAAACAGGGCTTTATGCAGTGAGAATGGAACAATTCAAAGTGTTTTCAGCCATCGACAGAGACCCGAGAGAAAGGGTATTATCGGTAGGCTTCTTTGCTTTGGTGAGAATGATGCAGGCATACGGCGGTTCTGATGCTGTTCAAGCCAAATGGTTTGAAGTGGAAAAGTTGCCGGAATTGGCTTTCGACCATAATGAAATCATTAAAGCCGCTTTGAAAGCTTTGAAAGAGAGGATTGCTTTTGAGCCGATAGTGTTTGATATGTT
>URCX01000205.1 GCA_900546465.1 uncultured Bacteroidota bacterium
ACCCCTGCACAGGCAGTTATCATACCGATTATCGCTACGACACCAAAGACCGAACCATACACATCAGTCTCCCCGACGGCAACCTGACGAGCCGTGTTCTGAAATGCGAAAATCTGCATTACAAGAGGTCATTTCCTTTCGTCAAATACTTTTTCTGTGATTTGCAAACGCTGTATGTATTTACTGGGGCTCATGTTGTATTTTTTCTTGAAAGCTCTGAAAAAGGTGGAATAGTTGGAAAAGCCTGCCATTTGCGAGATTTCATCTATTGAGAGATTGTTTGCTGTTTTCAAATCTTCGTTCCCTGTTTTCAAACCTTCCAATAATTCCACGGCTCTTTGCAAACGGAAGGCGTTTATGTAGTCATAGAACGTGGAATGTTTCTCTTGGTTTATGTAATTGCTGATATACTGGCGGTTTGTGCCTATTTGTGTTACCAAGGAATCGAGTGTGAGTTGTTTATCGAGGAAATACTCCTTCTCTTTAATAATACTGTCTATGTTTTGCGTTATTTTATTGACGTGGTAGGCGGTTCTGTTCTGTCGAAAATCGTTTTCCGATAATAAATCCGCTGTTTCCGTTTTGGGAACATAAATCTTCTGATAAATCAGTTTACGTGTTACGAGCAATACTACAAGACTGCAAAAGATACAATAAAGTATATCGATTATGAAATTCAATTCTGCTTCTTTGTGAACGAAGTATGTTTTTTGAGCAAAGCTTTCCACAACCCAAAAAATAGCGAAAATCAACATCAGACGCAAGACACTCACTATCCAAGATAAATCGAAGTTCTCCAAATCGGAGATATTTTCTTCCAACATGCGTGTGTAGCGTTTCACTGCCAACTCCAAGAAGATATAAAATACCGATACCATGATGACTGAGGTGAAAATATCCAACCAATATATGGTTTGCCAACTCGTGAATAGAAAAATCAAGGTGTAAATCACAAAAGGAGACGGTATAATCAGCAGTTTCCACATCGGAAAACGCTTTGGGCAAATCAATTCGGTGCAGAACATCACATAGCCTCCTACCAACCAAAAGTCGAGCGAAATAAGCAGCATATTGATGCTATTGCTTATGTTTCTGTCGCAATCAGCCAAACATGCCACCAAAAAATTATTAAAGAAGCAGAGGGAATGCAGCAATAACAAGCAGACGAAAATTTTCCGAAATCTGTAACTGCTATCTCTGTTTTTAATCAACCAAGAACAAAGCAGCAATACACCTGCACTTACTCCTGAAACGAAACATAATGTCAGCGGATAAAAAACTTCAATCTTCATAAGTTTGCAAAGGTAAGAAAAAAAATAGTCATTCCCAAGGCTTTATATCTGTTCTGCAAGGGTAAACTGCATTTTTTTATTTGTCGCAATATCAAAAGGGGACATGTCGCTGTATATTTGCAAGCGATTGTTTAACCTTAAAAATCAACAATATGAAAAAACAAATTATTATCATGGTATTATTCGCAGCTGCAAGCATGCTTGCAAGTTCATGCGGAAAGATGGGTAGTTCGGGAATCTTCGGGGAATTACCCTCTTTGAATGAAGAATTTGAAGCAAAAGATCAAAAATTCAAAGAAAAGGGTGGAAATTGTAAGAGCCAAGATGAGTTCTTGAAATTGCGTAAAGAGTATAAAGAGTTCGAGGAGAAGTACAAACAACTCTTCGCCAAACAAGAAGAGAAACTGAAAGGCAAAGAAATTCCTGTCGAACTCTCCGAAGGTATTCCTTTCAAAGTCTCAAAAACTTTCACAATCATGAGTGTAACAAGTTCAAGTAAACTTGGAGCTTATATAACTATCTCAGGCGAATTGGAATTTACACAAGATGTAGAATGCAATGCTAAATATCCGTATCTTGATTGGGACTTGGAATTTGATGTTCTTGGAAAAGACGGAGCGGATTTAAATCCATATAAGCAGAGTAAAAAGGCTTATATCAATGTTCTCCCCTACTTGAAACCAAGTATAGATGGAAATAAAGGAGTTTATAAAGCCGGCTCAAAACTGAAAAAGGAGATTAAACTCTCTCCCAAGGAAGAGAATTGGGCAAGTTTGGAAAAGATAGTCATAAAGAAAGTAGCTGATAAAAAGTAAGAAGAGATGAAAAAGCATATCATATTTATAATGGCAATGGTGCTTTCCTGCGGACTTGTATTTGCACAGGAAAGTCCGAAGAAAGAAAAGAAGAAATCCAAAGTGGGTTCTTTCCTTCGTAAGGTTGGCGAGACTTCAACAGGCATAAACATGTCGAATGAATTGTACATAACCTCAGAAAATGCTTGGGAAGATATAGAAGTGGAATTGTCCGGCTGCTATGGCAATTCTCAAAGTGGCGAAGTATATATGGTAATCACCGTTAAGTCCGGCAAAAACAGACACTTAAGCGTAAGTCCAAAAATAGCCGTAAATGCAAATG
>URCX01000206.1 GCA_900546465.1 uncultured Bacteroidota bacterium
TCCGTATGCAAATGATGAATATAAACGTTCTTAAACTCTTTGTTTCTTCCCCTTTCGCACATTGCCTCTATCAAACACTCGGGAGCAGAAGCAACACTGCTCAAATGGATGTGGTCTCCGCTTTTGATGACCTTGACGGCTTCTGCCGCCGATACCGCTTTATATGTATTATTCATTATAATATTGGTGTTTTTCTCAGTGGTGCAAAGATACGAAATTGTGTCGTGTGAGCCGATTAAAGCATGAATTTATTTTTCATGACAAAACAATAAATCGAAAAGAAGAAGCGTTAGAACACTGTCTTTAATACAATTACAAAAACAAGTGATATGAAAAAAGCATTAGTACTGACAGCAGTCGCATTACTGTCAATCAATGTGGCAGAAGCACAAAAAATCACGGAAGAAAGCCAAATCGTGATGAAAAACATCGAAACACGCACCAGCGTAAGGCAATACTTGGAAGAGAAAATAGAGATTGACGAATTTATCAAGCCTTTATTGCATGCCGCAATGAGCGCCCCAAGTGCCATGAATCGCCAACCGTGGGAATTTATAGTGATAAGAGAACGAGAAATGCTCGACAAGATGGGCGGAGAGTTCAAGAACGCATCATATCTCAAAACAGCACAATTTGCAATCATCGTTTGCGGAAACATGAAAGAAGCAATAGAAGGCGAGGGACGCGATTTCTGGGTACAGGATTGCAGTGCGGCAACGGAGAACCTGCTGTTGGCAGCCCACAGCATGGGTTTCGGAGCCGTATGGTGCGGCATCTATCCGAGCAAAGAAAGAACAGAACAATTACGAAATTTCCTTTCCCTACCCGAACACATCATTCCTTTGAACATCATTCCCATAGGCATACCTGAAAAAGAACAAAAGCCAAAGGACAAGTGGAGAGATGAAAAAATACACTTCGATAAATACAATGCCTCCGACGATAAAAATCAGAGTAAGACCGCAATACAAAAAGACATCAAACAAAACTCCCTCCAAATAAAGGGAAAAAAGAAATAGTCTCAAAACAAATCAAAACCCAAACGCCGTTCTAAGAAATCAGAACGGCGTTTGGAAAATTTCTTACGGCGTTTCGTGATGAATAAAACGGCGTAAGAAAAAACAGTGTCTTATAAGGTTTGAGGCTGAGTCCTATTTGTAAGACTCGATTGCGTGAAATGAAGAGATAAACAAGTGAAAAAACAAATCGATAAACAGTTATACCATGAGAAAAGTATTATTTGTTTCAGCTTTGATACTGAGTTCTGTTTTGTCTTTCGGACAAACAACGACGCTTGTGTTCAAACCGAATGCAACAGTGGGAAAAGATGCCCCGATAATGAAATTTGACAATGATTGCATCAGCACAGGAGAAACTCAAACGAATGCCGATAGAAATTTTGGGACGGAAGAGACTTTGTGGATGAAGGATTGGACGTGGAATGCAGTCGGTTGCAGCGGAGGAACGATACGTTCGCTTTTGTGTTTTACCGAGTTGAGTAATATACCTTCAAATGCCGTGATAGTGAGTGCGACATTGCGTTTGTACGGAGTAACCTCCGACAGGAATACCTCCTACCCGGGTGCTCCTGCAAGCTATTATGAAAATACCGTGGTGGTGCAACAAATTACCTCTCCTTGGAACGAGAACACCGTTACTTGGAACACGCAACCCTCGACCACCACGGCAAACCAATTCATCATACCTCAATCGACCTCGGAGTATAATTTGGAATTATTCAAACAGCAGTTCCGAACTTGTGGCAATGGTTCAGAGTATGGTGTCGGGCAATAATTACGGATTTATGCTTCGTTTGCAAACCGAGCAACACTATCGCAATATGGTCTTCGCTTCCAGCGACCACCCCGATGCGTCCTTGCACCCCGAATTGGAGGTAACTTACAGGGTTTGCAACCCTCGTTTCTCTATGTTTATGGCAAATTCGGAACACCCTAATACCATTACATTTTCAGCATTTGAACAAGGCGGACAGCATAAATGGATATACGGTTCTCAAACCTTGTCGACATCTTCGAGTTTTACCTCCACATTGAATCAAACCAATAGCGATGCCTTTTTTCATACTCTTATAATCAACGGAGATACTTGCACCGAGTGCATAAAGTTGTGTATGGGTGATATTCCTCGTAAAACAGTCGGGGAAGTCGAGGAAAGCAAGGTATTCGTAGAGCATGGAAAGGTGCATTTGGGAGATGAAATCGGGGAAGAGGTCGATAATACGGCGGTAAAGATAGTTCCGAATCCGTCGAAGGGTCGATGGTCGATAATTTTCACAGCTGTTGAAAATGATGTTGCCACTATCGAATTGTACGATGGTGGAGGAAATCTTGTTCTTTCAAAAGAGATTGAGATTAGAGAGGGGGAAAATTCTTTGAA
>URCX01000207.1 GCA_900546465.1 uncultured Bacteroidota bacterium
TTTTCTTGCACAACATTGTAAATAGTTGAAACAGCTGTGTCTTTTGAACTAACTCTGTAATCTTGATTATAGCCTTCTAGTACAGTACTATTCTCTATTTTAGTATCATTTTCAAGATTCTCATTTGTTTTCATTATTATATGTGGCTTTTTCTCTGATTTGAAACCGACATCAACATTTCCAAAATAAATTTTTATTTTCATTTGTTTTATCCGCTTTATTCTTGCAGCTTTCTGCTCAGGTGAGCGGTGTTTTGAAAGACAGCACAGACCGACAAGCTGTTGCATTTGCCAATATTGGCTTAATGAATATTGCCGATAGCAGTTTGGTGAAAGGTACATCAAGCGATAATGACGGTAAATTCAGCTTTAAGAACATCAAAGACGGGGAATATCTCTTACGGGTTTCCTGTATAGGGTATCAAAGTTTGTGGCAAAAAATAAAGGTCAAGGGGAGAACCAAATTGGAAGACGTCCTCTTGAAACCTTCATCCACTATGTTGGGAAATGTGGAGATTGTCGAGAGGCGTCCTCTCTTTTCCATGGACGGAGAAAAGACAATGTACAATGTTGAGGACGATCCCGCAATCCAAAACGGTACAACTAATGACGCTTTGCAGAATGCTCCGGGTGTAAGTGTCGATATAGATGGAAATATCACACTTGAAGGAGTGAGTTGTGTAGAGATATGGCTTAATGACGAGCCTTCAAAGATAAAGTCGCACAATCTGAAAACTTTTTTGGACAATCTGCCTGCCAATGCCTTGAAAAGAATAGAAGTAATTACTCACCCGGGAGCCAAATATTCCAACAGTTCGGGTTGCGGAGTGATAAATATCATTACCAATGTCAGGATTAAGAAGAACCACTTCATAAGTTTCGGAGGCGGAACGAACTCTTTTTGGGACACTTCTCCGTTTGTATCATACGTTTGGGCGAATGAAAAACTCTCGTTCAGCTTTTATGCTTCTACTAACATAAGAAATCGCACTACTTCGAGTGAAGAGAATGCCGTTTCTTTCAAATCTAATGACGCAGGTGGTAAAGATACTCTTTATACCGAGTCAACGACCAATGAAAGAGAGAATAAATCTTTCGGAGGTTGGTTTTCCATGAATTTGGACTACACAATAGACTCCACAAGCGAGTTGAGCTTTTGGGGCAGTTTCAATCCGAGTTGGTCTCGCAGCAGTTCAAATGGAAAAAGGTATAGAACCGACTTTTCCTATGAACCTTCCGATATAGTGAAACTTACGGAAAGTTTCTATAAATCGCAATCGGCAGATACTTCTTTCAATGCAATGGGAAGTTTCTCTGCCCGTTACCGCAAGAAATTTGACCAAGAGGGACATCAGTTGAGGCTGTCCATGAACGGCAACTTTTCTCCATCGGATAATGTCAGCAATCAGATAAGGGCATACAGTCCGGCAAGTCCGCTATATCACGACATGAATAAACAATACACCACCGACAACAATTCATACGACATGAGCATGTCGGCAAGATACACCAAACCTTTCTCCAAAAAGAGGGAATTGTCTT
Organism: uncultured Bacteroidota bacterium; assembly: GCA_900546465.1. Lineage (GTDB taxonomy): Bacteria > Bacteroidota > Bacteroidia > Bacteroidales > P3 > Onthomorpha. The sequence goes on from URCX01000207.1 coordinate 1,542, forward strand.
GCGGTTTGAGCTTTAATTTTAACAATAACTATAATTATTATGACACAAAACTCTTCGACAGCCTTTCTTCCGGATTTGACATCATCGACACTCTTCGTTCCTATGATAAGACGAGTAATAACGCCAATATAAGAGGTTATGTGGATTGGAGAGAAAAGTTCGGTAGCTTTACTTTGAACTTCGGTTTGAATGCAGATGCCGAATACAAAAGCTTTACTGCCGTAAACGATCGTTTTCCTGACGATACCTCAATTACATATTTTGCTTTGAGGCCGAACATACGTTTATCTTATCGTACCGAATCCATGTATGATTTCTCTTTAAGTTACAGTTATTCCTCTTATGTACCATCTCTTTCCGATAGAACGACTTTCAGAGAATATTCCGAGGACGGTTACAGTGTCGGAAACAGAGACTTAAATCGTTCAAATCGCCACTCCATCGATTTGAGTTGCAGTAAATTCTTTATGTCGGCAGGCTATATCATGCTCAGAATGTCTTCCGATTGGAACAATAATACCGTCAGTTCTATTACAGACCTTGTTTGGGACGAATACTTCGGGAGATACATTTATTTCTCCAAACCCTACAACTGCGGTTCATCGGCTTCGCAGGACATGAGCCTGATGGGCAATATCCGTCTTGGAGCTTTTGCCAACCTGAACTTGTTCGGAACTCTGACCCACTCGGTTTATGAGATCGATTATACAGACGGCAGACACTATAAGGAGGAAGGTACGAGAATTATGATGAATGCAAGTCTTTGGGCAAAGTTTTTGGAAAACTATTCGGCATACGTCGCAAGCAGTGTGCTTGTGCCG
>URCX01000208.1 GCA_900546465.1 uncultured Bacteroidota bacterium
TAATTTTTTCTTTCGGCGATTCAGAAAATTAAAACGCCGAAAGAATTTTCTCAAAGGGCGTTTCGGTTTTGTGGAGGCAGAGATTGGATAAAAATAAAGAGAGAAGTTATTGACCTCTCTCTTTGATCTGCTTTGTCAGGAAGTTTGTTATTGCATCAAAGCTTCCATTCTGGAAATGTATTTCTCGACTTCTCTGAACTCCATGGAGTTCGGATAGTTTTTCTTTATGCTTTTGTAGCATTCCAAGGCTTCTTTGTTCTTTTGTTGCATCTCATAGATTTGTCCCATTTTCAAAAGAACGAAAGGGGTTGTTATGTCGTTGTCGGCTTTCGCTGCTTCTTTGTAAGCGGATATGGCTTTGTCCAACTGATTTAACTCTGCGTATGCGTCGCCTATCAAAGCTTTGGCTTGATACTTCATCAACATATCCTTAGGTGAGAATTTGCTCAAATAGTCTATTGCTTTTTGATATTCTCCTTTTTGAAGGTAAATATTGCCTGCATAATAAGCTGCCAATTTGCCGCTTTTGGTAGAGCTATACTCGTCTGCAATATTTATTAAGCCTGCATGCTTGCCGTCTCCTTTGAGTGCCTTGTCGTAGTCTTCGTTTTGAAAGTATTGTTGTGCCGCAAACAATTCGGCTTGTGCATTTTTTTCTTTCGGCATCGCATATAAGTGTTTGTATCCGAAGAAAGCCGCAATTCCGACGACTACAACAGCCAAAGCAATTATTATTATCTTGCGATTCTTTTCCAAGAATTGTTCCGTGTTTGTTACCAATGCTCCGACGTTAAAGTTCTTTTCTTCTTGGTTTTCCGTGTTTTTGATGCTGTTTTCTGTATCCATTTTGTTCACTTTGTTTTTTTGTTAACTCCTTTTGGTTTGCAAAGATACAGTTTCTTCTTGAATGGAAAGGTCTTTTGGGCAAAAATTGTACTTATGCGGTGCGTTTTTCCGCTGTCAGACTTGTCGAAAAAGAATATTTTTGCAGATTTTCAAGCGTTTGCTTGCTTGAATAAAAATGTTTTTATATCTTTGCCTCCTAAATATCGGAGTTATGGACACTACAACCAATTTCATGGGGGTGAAAATAAAAAGCCCTATTATCGTCGGAAGTTGCGGTTTGACGTCCGACCTTGCAACCTTGAAGAGGATAGAACAAGCAGGTGCAGGTGCGGTAATTCTGAAATCCGTTTTCGAGGAGCAGATTTTACAAGAGATGACCAATTCCTTGAATATGTCTTCAAATTTTGGTTTTTCACCTGAAACGTACGATTATGTAGTGGCTCACACCAAGGAACAGTCTTTGGAAAAATATATGAACTTGATAAAAACTGCGAAAAGCGTGTTGTCTATTCCTGTTATTGCAAGTGTGAACTGCGTTTCGGCTTCTCAATGGATTTCTTTTGCAGGAAGAATGGAACAGGCAGGGGCAGACGGGGTGGAATTGAATATGTTTGTGCTTCCTTCGGATGTTAACTTGACAACGGATGATGTGGAGCGTTTCTATGAGGACGTTATACAGAGTATAAAGCGTACTTTGTCCATACCTATTTCCATAAAAATCAGTTCTTATTTTTCTTCTTTTGCTCGCTTTGCACAAAAACTCTCTTGGATGGGTATTGCAAATATGCATATCTTTAATCGTTTTGCTCCACAGGATATCAATATAGATAAGATGTGCATAGAGCCGGGCAATGTTTTCTCTTCACCGGGCTACCTGCCTCGTGTAATTCGTTGGACTGCAATTTTATCGAATATAATCAACTGTCCGTTGACTGCGGGTGGCGGTGTGCATAAACCTCAGGATGTTATAAAGCTTCTTTTGGCAGGAGCTTCAACTGTTCAGGTCGTTTCGGCATTGTATGAACAGGGTACGGAATTCATATCTGAGGCAAATGATTTTTTAAGAAATTGGATGGAGGAGAAGAACTTCAAGTCCATAGATGAATTTCGTGGAAAGCTTGCCGTGGAAAAGAACAGTAATTCATCGGTATTTTATCGCACTTTGTTCATGAAGTATTTTTCAGACATCAAATAAGACTATTAATCAGCAAACAATTTAATTTTTATGGAAAACCAAGCTAAGACAGTCAGTTTCTTCAGATTTGAAGATTTGAGAGTTTATGACAAAGCATTGGACTACTTTGTGTGGACAATGCAACAAACACAAACTGCAAGCGAATTTGAAAAGAAAGTAATTCTTCAACCCTTATCAACTTCCGCTGCGAAAGTTGCGGAAAATATAGCAGAAGGTTCGGCGAGGCATAAACCGCAATTCATACAGTTTTTGAAAGATGCCAAGAGTGCTATAAGAAGTTGCGTAGTGTTATCCACCTTGGCATATAAGGATGG
>URCX01000209.1 GCA_900546465.1 uncultured Bacteroidota bacterium
CACCGAAAAAGGAAAATGTTATTGGCTCAGGGCGTTTGAACTTCCGGAAGGAACGAAGACGACCAAGGGTCGAATGATTAAAAACATACTTAATATAGAGGACGGCGACTGTATAAAAGCTCACGTTACCACAAAGGATCTTAAAGATAAGGATTACGTGAACAACAACTACATTGTGATGTGTACGAAGAAGGGGCAGATAAAGAAAACCACCCTTGAAGCCTATTCGCGTCCGAGAACAAATGGTATAATCGCCTTTGGAATTAAAGAAGGCGACGAATTGCTTGAAGCAAGGCTCACAAGCGGCAAAGATGAAATCCTTATAGCGGCAAAGAACGGTAAATGTATTCGTTTCAATGAAAGTACCGTCAGACCGATGGGACGAGGAGCTGCCGGCGTAAAGGCAATTACTTTGGCTGATGAGAAAGACGAAGTTGTCGGCATGGTGGTTGCCAACGAGCAGAGCGACATTCTTGTCGTTTCGGAGAACGGTTACGGAAAGCGTTCCAAACTTGAAGAGTATAGGATTACCAATCGAGGCGGCAAAGGCGTTAAAACACTTAACATAACCGATAAGACCGGCGATTTGGTAGCCATCAAGGAAGTTTGCGATGAGGACGACCTTATGATAATGAACCGTTCAGGTTTGACGATACGCATGCATGTTTCCGATTTAAGAGTTTTGGGAAGAGCCACACAAGGAGTGAAGTTGATAAACATCAAATCCGGTGATGCCATAGCCTCTGTTGCCGAAATAAGCAAGGAAGAGGAGGAAGAGGAAACAATAAACAACGAAAACAATTCGTTAGAAGAAACAACAAACAAACAATAAAATCAATACGATGAAAAGAAAAATCATATTTGCAGCATTGCTCGCCGCTACGATGGGAGTTTCTGCACAAACGATGAAGGTACAAAGTGCCTACTCCGACATGAAAAACGACAGGTGGAAGAACGCAATGGCAAACATTGAGGAGGCTTGCGTACATGAAAAGACGAAAGACGACGCCAAGACATGGAATTACGCCGGCTTGATATACTCCAAATTTGTCGAACTGTCTCAATCCGAAGACCCGAAAGACCAAAAATTGCTCAAAAAGCAGAAAGTGGACATTCCTATCTACGAATTGGCAGACAAAGCGGAGAGTGCCTTGATTAAATCCATAGAATTGGAAAAGGCAGCAGGCACAAACGAGTTCATAACGACCTCCAACGGTGCGTTGACTTTCATCTGCGGAGTTCAACTCACAAGAGCCATAGATATTTTCAACAACGGCAAATACGAAGAGGCAATACCTCTCTTTGAAAGGATTATCAAAGCCTCTACGCTTTGCGGTCGTAAGGAAGTAACCGAGAAAGCGAAACTCGTTATGGCAATGAGTTACGATGCTTTGAAACAAAAAGACAAAGCCGTCGAGATATACAGAGACTTGGTTAAGGTTGGAACAAGCGAAAAAGAAGCATACATAAATCTTTATGTGGCAAACAATGCGGCAGGCGAGAAAGACAAAGCCATAAACGTCTTGAAAAGAGGAGTAAAGGCTCTTCCGAAAGACATACAGTTGAAAGCACTCTTGGGAGGAGCCTATTTGCAAGTCGGCAATAAGGAAGAAGCCGAAAAAATGGTTCAATCCTTGCTTGCAATGGGAGCGGAAAATCCTGAAATTCTTAACTATGTGGGCGGTATATACAGAGATGCCGACGACATGGCAAAAGCCGAAGAATACTACAACAAATCCCTTAGCATAAAAACAGATCAAACAGATGCTTATCTCGGACTTGGTTCGACTTATTTCAACAAAGGAATTGCAACTTTGAAAGAAGCCGAAAAAGTTCCTTTGGACGACATGACCGGAGCATACGACAAAATGAAAGAAGAAGCATTCGGATATTTCAAACAAGCAATACCGAATTTCAGAAAGGTATTGGAGACAAAGCCAAACGATTTCCAAAGTTTGAAAGCCTTGAAAAACATTTATTCACTTTTGAATATGAAAGCAGAATATCAAAAAACTGCAAAAGAAGCCATTGGAAATTCATCTTATGAGCAAATGCAAATTGATATGGAACAGTTAAATCAAGCTGCTTATGGAACTACAAATATTGGTAAAGAAGTTGCTAAGTTTAATCAAAATCAAGCAATGACTCAACAATATAGTGAACTTGCACTAGATATTGGAGCAACAATTGCTACTTGTTGGATTCCGGGTTTGGGTGAAGCCGCAGGTCTAAAGATGGTTGCTACATTTGGTAAACTTGCACAGAGTGCAACTAAAATGGCTAAATTTTATAAAGCTTTGGAAACTGCAGGAAAAACATTGTATAAGAGTAGCAAATTTGTA
>URCX01000210.1 GCA_900546465.1 uncultured Bacteroidota bacterium
ACTTATTACAATAAGAACTATGGATTAATTATACAATTTAATGTTAAACTCACGTTTGCCTGGAATCATCGAAAATTCAGTCCTTTGATTGAAAGAAAGAAAATTCTCTACCGAGTACCTTATAAGCATATCTTCAGATGTTATTTCGGGCAAATATAGTGATTTTTTCACATCTTACTGCAAAGGAGCGATAATCTTCCTCAATATCTCTGGCACCTCTTTATGGTCTTCATACCAAATCACCTGTACTCCTAAGTCGCATAATTGAGATTCTATCGTATTGAGGTGCAACTTATTCTTTTCAATCTGAGCGAATCAGCAGTCAATTCAATTTCTGCATCCGACTCATCAAGATTTCAATTTTGTAGCTGTTTCCAGTCGCTTCGGCATCCTGCTTTTCCTAACCAGACAGAAGTTCTCTGCCATCTCGCTGAGAGGGAGCAGCTTCTTTATCCTGCCCAATTCGCCCTTTTCGAAAGTTGAATAGTAGAGCTCGTAAAAATTGAACTCCGGAAACGCAATGTTTGGCGCTATTTCAGAAAAATTTCGTACTTTTGACATGCAGATTAATTTTGCGATTCCCCAATTTCTCATCTTCGACGGAAATTTCTATTGCATTATCAATCAATTCATTAGGAAAGTTAAAAACTTTTTTGGCATTTCACGACAGTCCCCAGCATATAAACATATATGAATGGCATCCACATCACTTTAAATTACAATAGTTCGTTGAAAATTGGCCAAGCCTAAGTGGCTCTGGCAGTAAATACAATAAGTCCTTTGAAAATTTTGTCAATTAATCTCGTGTCCGGCTGTATGCCGAACACGCAAATAAATCGTTCAAGCATATAAGCATTGTGTATAAAAGACTTGCAGGAGGATATGGTATAGGTTATTCCGAGCCTCTTACATGCCGCTTTGGCCAAGTTGATAGCTGCGAGCGACGCATTGAAGTGAAAATCCAACTTTCTGAAGTCGGTTGACTGACAGTTGGTGATTCCTGCATGTTGCTTACCATCTCTAAAGCAAAATTCCAATTGGAACCTGGTTCTGTAATAATCCAGAACCTCCCGTCCATCCATCGAATCGTCTGTAGAGAAGTAAAGCTGCCACTTGTCTGTCCTCCCGTCCATCGGATACCAGATGGCTAAGGAAACATACCTTTTGAGAGCTTTTGCATATACCCTCAATCCGTATAGCTTTCCTTTGTTCACCTCGTATTCCTTGCACCGGGTCAGATCCAGATTGGCAAAGTCGATTCTTCCGTCAAACCACTTTGGATGGCCACGTTTTCCTGTTTTCTGTTCCAATGTCGGATAGTACAGGATTACGTCATTCCGAAAGCGGCTGATGACATGGAAATCGTTCTCACACATAGGCGTTATGAATGTTTCCTTGGAAAAGAATGCGTCTGCAACCACCGTTCTTGATATGCTCTGTATCTTGTCTTTTCTACTGATAAGATAGCTGCTGTACCAGTCAACGAGGTTCTTGTCCATATTATCCAAGGTTTTACAATCCGGTGTCTGAATGGAACCTAAAGTCATGCATTCATGGTTGTCGATGTCTATGACACCGATGCCCATGATTTCCAATCCACGCTTGTACTCTCCTGCACAACCAGACCAGAAGTAACCTATCCAAGGTGTCTTCTTGCCTGATTTGGGGATATAGGAAGGATCGATGGCGATGGCTTTTCTTTTACCTGTGAGATGCTTGCTGATGATAGAGCCGTTGAACGCAAACCAGTCGAAAGTTTCATGCTCAAAAAGGTTACGGTAGGTCTGTTCCGAAAAACGTCCATACCTACCCAATTGGAGGAAGTTTATACGATCAGGGATGGCCATGAATAATTTCATTGCATCCATGAACGTTTTTTCAAAAGGTTTGTGTATATTCACGACTGATTTGAGAGCCGATAGGCACTCGGATTGGTATTGCATAAGGAGTGTTTCTTTAGTCATAATCAGAAGAGTTGAGAGACTTCTAATTTACTAAAAATCAACGAATTATGCAACACTTTCTACCTTTATTATCAGCAGGTTAGCACATTTCTTCATGCTTAACCATTCGTTTTTGACAACATTTCAATGACCTCTTTAGTGTTTTCGAACCAGCTTTTGCCGGTTCTATTGTTTAACTTTTAATTTTTCGGTAAAAATTTACCGAAGTATTGTTATGATTTATCGGGAAGAAAATATGAATAAAATGAAAATACAACAGAAATACAAACACCAACAGAACAGCGGAAGTGTGGTGGAGAGGAACGACTACTACCCTGCGAACAGCCACAGGCAACAGCTACCCGCA
>URCX01000211.1 GCA_900546465.1 uncultured Bacteroidota bacterium
TCATAAATATCTTTCATATTTGAAATAATTTTAAGCGGTTAATAATTTGCATTCTTTTTTCAGGGGTTTATACGAATAAACTCACCTAAGCTCCTTTGAAAAAGAACTGCCCTTTCTCTAATATACATCAAGAAGTGTACCAAAGGTGGGAAAATTATACGTCTTCGGAAAGATAGTCTCCCCACACTACTGAAAATCAATGAAATATCTTGTGATATATTTTCTATTGCGTAGTTTTGTGTACTTGAAATTCTCCGAGAAGCGGACAGCCTTGCAAAAAAGTTTCCGAGAAACGGAAAATAATTTTGGGATATTTGCTAAATTTGCACAGATTAACAAGAATGAAATAGACTTATGAAGAAAGCATGGGTATCGTTTGCATTGATGACATTACTTGTATTCAATGCATTTGCAGATGAGGGCATGTGGTTGCCTTTATTGTTGGGTAACAAACAGGCAGATATGCAGAAAAACGGAATGAAAATCAGTGCCGAGGATATTTATAGTGCCAATCATTCCTCTTTGAAAGACGCTGTGGTTTTGTTCGGCAGGGGCTGCACAGGTGAGTTCGTCTCTTCACATGGTTTGTTGCTCACAAATCATCACTGCGGATACAGTTATATTGTCTCACACAGCACAGTTGAGGCAGATTATCTGACGAACGGATTTTGGGCAGAAAACAAAGCGGCGGAATTGCCTTGCAAAGATTTGACGGTAACTTTGTTGGTATATATGCAAGATGTAACTGCAGAGGTATTGAAAGGTGTGGGAAATGTGTCGCAGGCGGAAAGAAAGAAAATAATAGAGCGTAATATAGAGGAAGTTGCGGCAAAGGCGACAAAGGGTACGCATTATGAGGCTGTGATAAAACCTTTCTATTATGGTAATCAGTATTTTATGTACGTGAATGAGGTATTCAGAGATGTGCGTTTGGTTGGTGCTCCGCCAAGCAATATAGGCAAATTCGGCGGAGATACGGATAATTGGATGTGGCCTCGTCATACCGGTGACTTTTCGGTGTTCCGTGTTTATGCAAACAAGAATAACGAGCCTGCGGATTACAGTCAGGAAAACGTACCATACGTTCCGAAAAAACATTTGAAGATAAATCTCAACGGAGTGAAGGAGGGTGATTTCACTTTCGTTTTCGGCTACCCGGGAACGACCAGACAATTCCTTACAAGCGACGCTGTGGACTTTGTTGAGAACTATGATGACCCTGCAAGGATTAAATTGCGTACCGCAATATTGGATGTTTACAATAGAGCAATGAACAATTCAGCTGCTCAAAGGTTGAGATATGCCTCCGATGTGGCTTCGGTTGCCAATGGTTGGAAGAAATGGCAGGGAGAGGTGAAAGGTTTGAAGAGATTGGACACCAAGAACAAGAAAATCGAGTTTGAGAATGGGTTTACCGAATGGGCGGCTTCTTCTCCCGAAAGGACAAAACTCTATGGTGGTGTTTTGCCGGAATTAAAGAAGACATACGCAGAATCTCACAAAGCAAAACTTGCATACGTCTATTTGAACGAAGCATTATTGGCTTCCGACGTGGCATATCAGGCTTTTCAGCTTTCAAAATTGGCAAATTTGTCGAAAGAAGGAAAAGAGATTGAAAAAGCAAATATAGTTGCGGAGAAGATATACAAAGACCTGAAAGCAGGCTTTGAGAACGACTACGCAAATCACCGTCTTGTGGATAAAGAGATTTTTGTTCGCACGATGAGTATATACTATAATGATTTTGCGAAGGATTATTATGATTGGCTTGCACAGGATTTCAAGAAGTCAAAAAAGCAGAGCATAGAGGATTATTTTGCGTTTGTATATGAGACTTCATTTTTGACAAATCCGAAACAAGCAGAGAAAGTGTTGAGTGGCTACAAGAGTAAGAATTATAGGAAGATTGAGAACGACCCCATAGTGAGCTTATGCAGTCGGATAATAGTTGCTTTTGATGAAAAGGACGGTGCAATCGTAAGCAGTGCGAATGCCAAGACGGATAGTTTGTATAGGATTTATGTTGCAGGGATAATGCAGATGGATACAGTCAAGGAGTTCTATCCGGATGCCAATCTTACGTTGAGGGTTGCTTACGGAAATGTGAAGTCGTATGAACCTAAGGACGGAGTGATTTATAAACCATATTCAACCATTGAAGGAATAATGCAGAAAGAAAATCCGGATATATACGACTATAAGGTGGAGAAGAAATTGAAGCAGTTGTATTCGGAAAAGGATTACGGCAGATATGCAAACGAAAAAGGTGAGATGCCTGTGGCTTTCATAGCAAGTAATCAC
>URCX01000212.1 GCA_900546465.1 uncultured Bacteroidota bacterium
TGCCGACTTTCATTGCCGACAGCCACGTTGTGTTTCCTCCTTCTTTGAATTTGGAGCAGTCATCAAGCGAAGAAAGCGCTCTATACAAGCAAGGACTTATAGAAAAGGGGGAAAGTCTCGCCGACCTTAGCTGCGGCTTCGGCATCGACAGTTTTTTCTTTGCTCAAAAAGCCGCAAGGGTTGTTTGTGTGGAGAAAGTGGCTTGGCTCTCCGAGATAACGGAATATAATTTCGGTGTTCTGGGTCTGAGAAATTGCAGTTTCCTTTGTGCCGATGTTGCAAAACAATCTCTCGAAAGTATATTGCAGACTGTCGCTTTGTCTTCTGTCGATGTCATATACCTCGACCCGTCTCGCAGAAACGAAAATACACAACAAAGAGTTTATGCCATAGAGGATTGTTCGCCCGATGTGAAGGCAATGATGGGAGATTTGCTTTCGGTTGCTCCTCATATTATCATCAAACTTTCTCCTATGGTGGATTTGAAAGCTTTGGAGAGGGATTTCAATGGTCTATGCGATATTCACGTTCTGTCTTTAAAAAACGAGTGTAAGGAAGTTCTTGTGGAAATACGCCGAGATTATAATGGCAAAGTGTTGTATCATGCGGCAGATTTGACTAAAGGAGGCTTCGGTACACTGTCTTTCTGTCGTGATGAGGACGAAATCTTTAAGCAAGCAGGCGATAGATATTCGCAAGTCGGCAAATACTTGTTTGAACCCGATGTTTCGTTGATGAAGATAGGCTTTTTCTCTCCTTTGATTGAGAAATACGCTCTGAAAAAATTGCATAGAAACACTCATCTCTTCACTTCCGATAAGCCGATAGAGGATTTCTTCGGCAGGAGTTTTGAAGTGGAAGATGTCTTGCCCGCAGGCTCCAAATTGATACGCCGCATAAAGAAAGCCAATGTTGCTGTCAGGAATTTCCCTCAAACTGTCGAGCAGATAAGAAAGCAGCACAAACTTTCCGATGGAGGAGAGTTTTATCTGTTTTTTGCAATTCTGAAAGACGAAAGCAAGGTCTGCATAGTTTGCAAGAAGATTTGCAAAGATAATAAAGCGATGAAATAAAATCATATCACCAAAATATAAACCTCATGAACGTAAGCATAAACGAGAGTTGGAAGAATGTACTTGGCGAAGAGTTTGAAAAGGATTATTTTGCCCGACTTCGCGACTTCATTCATTCGGAATACAGAACCAAAATCATATTTCCGCCTGCCAAACTTATCTTTTCGGCATTTGACCTTTGCCCTTTCGATAAGGTTAAGGTGGTTATACTCGGACAAGACCCTTATCATGAACCCAATCAGGCTCACGGCTTGTCCTTTTCCGTCCTTCCGCCTTGCCCTCCGCCTCCTTCATTGGTGAATATACGCAAGGAAATAGAAACAGATTTGGGAAGACCGAGTGCATGTGTGGGAGACCTTGCTTACTGGGCTTCGCAGGGAGTCCTGCTTCTCAACTCCGTTCTCACCGTGGAGCAACACAGAGCAGGTTCTCATCAAAACAAAGGTTGGGAAGAGTTCACGGACAGAGCAATAGAAAGAATTGCCCATTTGAAAAGGAACGTTGTTTTTCTATTGTGGGGGAGCTATGCTCAAAAGAAAGGAAATTTCATAGATGAAACGCAACATTTGGTTTTGAAAGCACCTCACCCTTCGCCTCTGAGTGCGTATCGCGGTTTCTTTGGTTGCAAGCATTTTTCCAAAACCAACGATTACTTGATTGCACACTCGCTTACGCCTATAAATTGGTAGTTTCGCAATCTGCACAGTCTAAGAAAATACCTTAAATCAAAAGAAAGAAAATCAGCACTTTGCAAAGATAAAAATCAAAGGCTGTTTTCATACTCGCAAAACGCCGTTTGGAGAAATTCTTTCGGACTTTTAATTTTCTGCAAGGGCGTTTAGTTTCATAGGGGTGGTTTTATGGTTGTTTGGAGTGGTTTAAGGGTAAAATATAGCGGCTTTCGGGTGCGGGAAATAGAAAATAATATTTAACACACTTACTGCCGTAAGAATCAAAAACAATCCTACATGGAACCGCAAAAGTACAACGGATATGACTATGATGATTGCTATATTCTGTAAAAAATCAAATCCTCGTCGAAAAATGGAGTCTATGCAATCTTCTTCCTTGATACAGAATTTCGCCTGATTTACCAAATCAAGATAATGGAGATGAAAATCAAGATCAAAACCAAGACAATACAACAGCTGATAAGCCAATATCAGACACAGGAGAACAATTTGGTATAGGAATTGGAATATTATT
>URCX01000213.1 GCA_900546465.1 uncultured Bacteroidota bacterium
TAAGAAAAAAGCGAAAAGAAAGAAGAGAATACTGATTTTCTCCCTTTTGGGGCTGATTCTCGGTATTGCGGCTTGGTTTGCGTACTCCTACGGCATGGATTACTATCGCAAATACTACGCTTGCGGAGGCGTGGCGATAGATTACTACCGTTTTCCGGTTACGGGCATAGATGTTGCCTCACATCAGGGCGACATAAACTGGAAAGAGGTCTATGATTCCAAGGTTTATTTTGCTTTTATCAAAGCCACGGAGGGTGAGAACTTTATCGACAAAAAGTTCAAGCGTAACTGGAAGTTGGCAAAGGAGAATAACATAATAGTGGGGGCGTATCATTTTTTCCGTTTCAACAAAGAGGGACGCGAACAGGCATATAACTTCATCAACAATGTCGAATTGTCGAAAGACGACCTGCCTCCGGTGTTGGATGTCGAGCTTTACGGCGGCAATAAGTACAATACGGAGACAAAAAACAAGGTCATCAGCGAAATCTTCAACTGTTTGCGAACCATGGAACGCCATTACGAACGCCGTCCTATTATTTACACCAATGTGGAAACCTATACGAATTTCATCAAAGGCAATTTCGATGATTACGACCTTTGGTTGTGTAAGTTGTGTAACGAACCCAAGACAGTGGAATGGAAATTCTGGCAATACACACATAAAGCCGATGTTCCGGGAATACGTTCCGAGGTGGATATGAACATATTCAATGGAAACTATAATGATTTCATAAACTACTTATACGGAAAGAATGATGAGGAAGAGGATATTGATTCTTGACAAGACCGATGAAGTTTTGCCGAAGAGCCTTTTGCAGGCAGGTTTTCAGCTTGATGTGCATACGGATTACCAAAGAGAAGATGTGCTGCGATGTATAGAGGAATACGATGGCGTTGTGGTTCGCAGCAAATTGATATTGGATAAAGAGATTATAGACAAGGCAAAACGCTTACGCTTTATAGCCCGTTTGGGAGCGGGAATGGATGCAATAGATGTGGACTATGCCGAGAGCAAAGGAGTGCTTTGTCTCAATTCACCCGAGGGGAACCGCACGGCTGTGGGCGAACACGCTTTGGGCTTGCTGCTTTGCCTCTTCGACAAGATTGTTTCGGCAGATGCAGAGGTCAGAAAAGGATTGTGGTTGAGGGAAGAGAACCGCGGATTGGAAGTAGAGGGCAGGACGATAGGCATAATCGGTTACGGCAATATGGGAAGGAGTTTTGCAAAACACCTTTCGGGCTTCGATTGCACGGTATTGGCGTATGACAAATACAAGAAAGATTTCTCCGATGACTACGCCCGAAGTGTATCTTTGGAAGAATTATTCGAGCGTTGCGATGTTCTCTCGCTTCATGTTCCCCTCACAGAGGAAACGAAGTTCATGGTGAATGCCGATTTCCTTGATAAATTCCGAAAGAACATCTATCTCTTGAACACTTCTCGCGGAAAAGTGGTCAGAACAAGCGATTTGCTTTCTGCCATAAAGTCCGGCAAAGTATTGGGGGCAGGTTTGGACGTATTGGAATTTGAAGCCTTTTCCAACGAACTCTCCTCTGACTCACTGCCTGCCGAATTACAAGAATTGTTTACTATGAAGAACGTAGTCTTCACCCCTCACGTAGCAGGCTGGACGGTGGAATCACGTTACAAACTCGCATATTACCTTTCTCAAAAGATAATCAAACTCTTTGAACAATCACTCTAAACAAGCAGTGTCGCATAGTTGAAAATCAAATAAATAAAATAACGAAATCAGAACGCCGTTTCAATTTTTCGGAACGGCGTTTTAATTTTTTCTTTCGGCCTTTTAATTTTTTGGAACGCTCTTTGCTTTCTTATGGGTTGCGATGATGCGGAGGAATATGCTTTTTCTGCTTTCAAAATATGTGCTTTGTTTGGCTTGTTCGATAAAAAGTGTTATCTTTGCAACCTTGAAGCGTATTGCTTCGCTTTGCGGGTTGGCTTTGTGTGTGTTCCGATGTGTTTGTGTGCGGATTGGTTTTGTGGGAAAGTGTGGTTTGTAAGCTGGGTGGCGGTCTTGCATATCGGAAAAGGGGTGAGATGGATAAAAGAACAGTATTTCAGTATTAACAAAACAGTAATTTTTATGCAGAATATACCATTTGACAAGGCTTTGGTTGACCAAATCGTAGCCAAAAACAAAATCAAAAGCGTCGGAGCCGGCTCTATACGTGAGGTGAAAAAGGTGATTGACGATGTTGAAGCGGCAACGGG
>URCX01000214.1 GCA_900546465.1 uncultured Bacteroidota bacterium
CCTGTAAAAGACCTCTCCGAAGTGAAAAGCATTTTGGACGAACTTAAAAAGAAATACTACGATGCTACGCACCATTGCTATGCATATATCTTAGGTTTTGAAAAAGAAGTCTTCCGAATGAACGATGACGGAGAACCCTCTTCAACGGCAGGTAAACCGATATACGGGCAGTTGCAATCGAAAAATCTTACCAATGTATTACTTGTAGTGATTCGTTATTTCGGAGGAACAAAGCTTGGTGTAAGCGGATTGATTAAGGCATATAAAACGGCTGCTGCGGAATGCTTGTCGGCAGCAATGATTGTTGAAAAAAAAGTACGGCTGTCATATAAAGTGATGTTTCCTTACGAAAAAATGAATGCCGTAATGAGTCTGTTGAAAGAAATAAAAGCAGAGCAAACAAAGCATATATTTGAAACGGAATGCAGTATGGAAGTTTTGGTTGAAAGCAGTCAACAAAATAAATTCGAGGATGCAATTTCAAAGATTGAAAAAACAAATTTTTATCTTTTGGCAAGCTTGTGATTGTTCATATTGCTGTCTTTTGAAATCAAAAGCCTGATTGCCATAACTTTGTTCTTGTTGAAAAGATATGCTTTTCCTGTGAAGAAAAATCGCTTGAAAATTGTTTGAATGGTATTTTTTTTGTAAGGGAGTTGTAAAGCGTACGTAAACATGGCTCATGAGCTGTCTAAACTCAAACATTACTGCCTTTTAATCGCCTTTCCCTCTTTTCGGCTGCAAAAACGGACAACTTTGCTCGGCTTTTCTATAAGAATATTTTTCGACATTTCCAAAATGAAATCGGAAAATATTTTCCACAATAAAGAGTTAACTTTGCCAAGCAAAAAGGAGGAAGATATGTTCCCTTCTCAAAAATCAAGAAGAGCATCATTTCTCCTATTAGAGAAGACTATTGATATAATTAGACAAAGTAACTGAGGTATTAAATGCAAAAAGATTGTAACCAAGTTTGGCAGAACTGTTTGGACTTCATCAAGGACATATTGCCCGATAAGCATATATTTGAAACATGGTTTGTTCCCCTCAAACCTCTCGCCATTCAAGACGGTGCTTTGACGCTTAAAGTTCCAAGCATGTTCTTTTGCGAGTGGTTGGAAGCAAATTATATCGGAGAATTGCGTGCAGCCATAAAAAAGGAACTGGGAGAGGGGGGAAAACTCATTTATTCCATTGCCATAGACGGCTCGGCTGTCGGACAAGATGTGCAACTGCCTTCAAGCGACAGAACAGCCACACAAAACAGTCCGATGACAATACCTGTAAATATAGATACAAACGTGAAAGATTTTCCAAATCCTTTTGTGATACCGGGACTTAAAAAGGTAAAAGTCAACTCACAATTAGACGAAAACTATTCTTTCGAGAACTTTGTGGAAGGAGCCTGCAATCGATTGGCACGTTCCGCAGGTTATGCAGTTGCACAAAATCCCGGAAAGACATCATTCAACCCGCTTTTCATTTACGGCTCCGTTGGCTTGGGTAAAACGCATCTTGTTCATGCAATAGGCTTGGAAACCAAGCAACGTTATCCCGACAAAACGGTGCTTTACATCAGTGCCGAGCAATTCTTTCAGCAGTATATTGATAGTGTAAAGAACAAAACAACCAGCGACTTCCTGCAATTCTATCAAATGATGATAGATGTTCTCATCATAGACGACATACAATTCTTTGCAAACAAGCAAGCCACCCAAGACATCTTTTTCCAAATCTTCAACGGATTGCATTCCGCAGGCAAACAGCTGATAATTACTTCCGATAAATCACCGGCAGAGCTCTCCGGCTTGGAACAAAGAGTCATTTCCCGTTTGAAATGGGGGCTGAGTGCCGACCTTCAAATGCCGGACGCACTCACAAGAGTGGAAATAATTAAGAGAAAACTACGGAAAGACGGTATAAGCATGCCGGAAGATGTCATAGAGTATCTTGCTTACAATGTCAGCACCAGTGTAAGAGAATTGGAAGGCGTCCTTATCTCCCTGCTCTTCCAAAGTTCCATTGACAAGAAAGAAATAACCATCGATTTGGCAAAAGAGCTTATAGACAAATTCGTCAAGAACTCCGCAAGAGAGATGTCAATAGAATACATACAAAAAGTAGTCTGCGATTACTTCTCGGTACCTGTCAGTGTCATGTTGTCAAAAAACCGTAAAGGCAACGTTGTTGCAGCACGCCACATCTCCATGTTCCTATCTCGTAAACACACTCACGAAT
>URCX01000215.1 GCA_900546465.1 uncultured Bacteroidota bacterium
CAGGTATGAAAATATATGCAAAAAGAAAACTTGTGATGCTTGCAAGCGAGTGAATAAGGATGTGTTTTGACATTTTGATTCTTTTTTTGATTTGCAAATATACGTAATATTATTGAAATGACAATTTTTTTCTTTTGAATTTCTTTTTCGGCGAACATGTGGTATTGAAAGGCTGTTATACTAACTTTATATTGTCGAATTAAAAACGTGTTTATCGTTATTGCTTTCTTCGTATTAAGACAAGAATGTGAAAGAGCTGAGTCGGTAGAATTTTTTCTGTGTTTTGGGCTGCTTTTCGGATAAAAGAGCAGTTTTCGAAAAGCAAAAAGAAGACTTCTGATGAAAAAAATGCCCTCTTTTCGGAGAAAAACGAAGTCTTTTTGCTTTCAAAATAAAGTTTATGCACTGACGAAACGCCGTTCCGGAAAATTAGAATACCCTTTCACGAAATTCTTTCGCCGTTTTAATTTCGTAGAACGCCGATGCCTTGTGAATGAAAGCTTGTTTATGTATCGATAATATGCTGTTTGGATTTTATGCTTGCAAGATTGGCAAATGCAATGTGTTGTTGCAAGGATTGGTTTCAGCAAAACAGACAGAGGCAATGAGGTTATTGGGGAGTAGTTTCTCATAATGCCAAGCAAAGAGAGGAAGAAAAAGAATGGAAATAAATAATCTTGGAATTTCTGCTGGGTTTAATCCTACGCTCTTAGGGCTTAATCGGCTCTGTTTGCATATAAAAAAAGAGGCGGGAAGCAAATCAGGAGTTTCTTCCTTTGATTGCTTCCCGCTGATTAAATCAATAAAAAAACATTTTCTTATTTTCTCAATCCGAGGATTTGTCTTGCTTCGTCCGATGTTGCAATCTCTCTTCCGAGTTCTTTTGCTATGCGAACGACTTTTGCAACCAATTCTCCGTTTGAAGCGGCTTTTACGCCTTTTGAAAGATAGATGTTGTCTTCAAAGCCTACTCTTACATTTCCTCCCATTGCTATCGCAGTTGCTGCCATAGGGAAGGCGGAGCGTCCCACTCCTGTTACCGTCCATGTGGAACCGGCAGGGATTTGGTTTACCAACCATGATAGGTTGCCTACCGTTGCAGGTGTACAACCGGGGACTCCTAAAACGAAATTGAATTGCATAGGTGCTCCGGGAACTTCTCCCTTGCGTGCCATGGTAAGAATGGTGTCAAGGTGTCCCATTTCGAAGCATTCATATTCCGGTTTGATGCCTTTTTCAATCATTCTCTTTCCGAAAGCTCGCATTGTCGGCATGGTATTATCAAAGATGTCATCTCCGAAATTGCATGTTCCGCAATCCAATGTTGCCATTTCCGGTATCGGTGTGGTGTTTGTGGAATCCAATCTTTCCTCAGGACTCATTCCGACTGCTCCTCCCGTGGAAGGGATAAGGATTACATTAGGACAAACTTTGTAGATGGCTTCCTCGCATTCCTGAAATCTGACATGGCTCTGTGTAGGGGTTCCGTCATCTTCTCTTACGTGAAGGTGAACTATCGCCGCACCGGCATCGACTGCCGATTTGGCTTCACGAACAATCTCTTCAACGGTATAAGGTACCGCAGGATTTTGTTCTTTTGTTACTTCGGCACCGCATATTGCGGCTGTGATTATCAGTTTCTCCATATTGTTTTCTCCTTATTTGTTGTTTCTTTGGCATTTCTTTGGAACAACGCATGTGCCGCTTGCTCTGCAAACCACTATAGGTTCTGACAATACATCGGCTGCAGAGTCTGAGATGTCTGTTCTCGGTGCTATAACTTTTCTTGCCTCGAATGTCATCTTACGAGAGGTATTGCCAACATGGGTTATCTCTCCGACTGCTTCAATATAGTCTCCCGCGAAAACAGGTGCAAGAAACTCCACATTGTCATAAGCACAGAATAAGCCTTCATCGCCGTCTTGGATTATCAAAAGTTCTGTTGCCACGTCGCCAAACAAGTTTAACATTCTTGCTCCATCGACAAGGTTTCCGCCATAGTGTGCATCATGTGCGGACATTCTCATTCTTATCATTGATTTTGCTGCCATAATCTGTTCTCTTTTTGTTTTGATTGTACAAATATGTTCTTTACTGTTTTTTTCTCCTTATCTTACAATGTAATCCACGAAAAGATAAGGTGTCTTTATTGCTTCCGGTTCAAGATGTTCAACACTTTCTTTCACTTCTGCAATAACCAAATCGGCCGCTGTTGCCATCATAG
>URCX01000216.1 GCA_900546465.1 uncultured Bacteroidota bacterium
GCAAACACCTATAATCCTGTGATATTTCGCATTATATATGTCATCGGTTATGGGAAAAACCTCCTTGATGAACCAAGCCTTATCGTCCCTCTCGTACTCCGCAATACCGTAACCGTAAGTCGTAAACAATTTTCCCTCAGAAAAAATCATCGATGTGGGAATTGTCCAATGGAACCTGTCCTCCCCCGTTACTATTCTGACATTGGGAATGCTGTCCCTTATAATCGTTTCTCCTTTCACCTCGAACACAGGTATGAATTCCAAATCTTCGGCAGATAAAAAGAACATCTTCTTATCCGTATAAGTCGCAACCTTTGTCAGAAACGCCTCCTCCGTTCCTGTAAGGAAGAGATTATCGAACTCTTTCAGCAAAGACTGTGCCGAAAGGTAATTTCCATAAAATGGAAAAACGAAACATGCAAATAAAATGTATAATCGTTTTAATATAACTGCTTTCATTGGCTATATGAAGTGGGGATTTTTTTGTAGAAGCTTTGTTTGTTTTTTTGCCAAAGGTCGAAAGAATTTCTTGTTTCTGTCTTTCTATGTTTTCTTTCTTGCTTTCATGCTTGCGAAAAGGTAGCATAAAGTTTTTATCTCGCAAATCAAAAGCTAAGCATCGATGAATGAATAAATTATGAAACCGTTTCTCTTATCAGTATTGCTGCAAGCATATAAAAAAAAGCCGGATACACGGCAGTGTTTCGCCGTATATCCGGATTGTAATGCTTTATTAGCAAACACCAAGTTCGATCATTGAATCTGCAACTTTGATAAAGCCTGCTACGTTCGCACCCTTAACGTAGTTAATGTAACCGTCCTTTTCAGTACCGTACTTAACACAGTTTTCGTGGATAGAATCCATCATGTGGTGCAATCTTTGGTCAACCTCTGCACCTGTCCAACCGATGTGTCCTGCGTTTTGGCTCATTTCCAAACCTGATACGCCTACACCACCTGCGTTGGCAGCTTTGCCCGGTGCGAAGATAACTTTTGCTTTTTGAAGTTCGTGAATTGCATCAGCTGTACAACCCATGTTAGAAACCTCACATACCAAAGTAACTCCGTTTGCTATCAATTGTTTTGCGTCATCTGCGTTCAACTCGTTTTGAATTGCGCAAGGCATAGCGATATCCACCTTAGCTTCCCAAGGTTTCTTGCCTGCTATAAACTTAGCTGTTTTGAATTTGTCGGCGAAAGGCTTAACAACATTGTTGTTTGAAGCTCTCAATTCAAGCATGTATGCGATTTTCTCATCATTCATACCTGTCTCATCATAGATGTAACCATCAGGACCGGAGATACAAACAACTGTTGCACCCAATTCAGTGGCTTTAGTTACCGCACCCCATGCAACGTTTCCGAATCCGGAGATGGCAATCTTCTTTCCTTTCAATTCCAAACCGTGCTTTTTCAACATGTTGTTAACGAAGTAAACTCCACCGAAGCCGGTTGCCTCAGGACGAAGTATGGAACCGCCCCAGCCTGCTCCTTTTCCGGTCAACACACCTGTGTTTTCACGAGCCAATTTCTTGTACATACCGTATAGGTATCCTATTTCTCTTCCACCTACTCCTATATCGCCGGCAGGAACGTCGGTATCAGGTCCGATATAACGCCACAATTCAGCCATGAAAGCTTGGCAGAATCTCATGATTTCGTTATCTGATTTACCCTTAGGGTCGAAATCGGAACCACCCTTACCACCGCCCATAGGCAAAGTAGTCAAAGAGTTTTTGAAAGTTTGCTCGAAGCCCAAGAATTTCAAAGTATCCAAAGTTACGTTAGGAGCAAAACGCAATCCTCCTTTGTAAGGTCCTATTGCGTTGTTGAATTGTACTCTGAAACCTCTGTTTACTTGGATTTGACCCTTATCATCTATCCATTCAACCTTGAATTGGAAGATTCTGTCAGGTTCAACCATTCTTTCGATAATCTTGTGATTATCATATTTTGGGTGTTCTGCAACATAATCCTGTATTGTTTCCAACACTTCTGTTACAGCTTGCAAGAACAACGGTTGTCCGGGGTTCTTTGCTTCTACTTCTGCTAAGATTTTTTTTACGTCCATGATATTATAATTTTTAAACGTTTTTTCTTTCCCAAACCACCATGATTTGGAACGGCAAAGTTAGGCACTATTCTTTGAATGGAGAAATATT
>URCX01000217.1 GCA_900546465.1 uncultured Bacteroidota bacterium
TGTGTTTGTGGCTTGTGGAGGAGAGGAAAAGGATACCGGCTTTGTGAAGACGGATTTGGGCTTCGAGTTCAAGCATTGCACTGAAAACACTTCCACACCAAAGGCAAAGTTAGGAGATATACTGCTTGGAGAATTGGAAATAAGGCTTAACGATACGCTTGTTTTGTCAAGCAACTTCGGTTCGCCCGACAGATTGTTCAAAATCAAAGACGCAAGACCTGGAAGCATCGATGAATTTCTTTTGAATATGCATATAGGCGACTCTGCAATAATGATTGCTCCTGCCGACAGCGTAGCTCAATATGTGGGAGGCTTGGTTTGCAGACCCGGAGACAAGATTTATTTCTATTTGAAGATAGATCAGATAATCTCAAAGAAGGAATTGAGCGAGCATGATACCGAGGTGAGGGAACGCTTCCTTGCGGAGGATTCTGTTTTGGCTGCCTTTGTTGCTGCCAAATACCCTAAGGCAGAGAAGAAACAAAGCGGCTTATATGTCTTGTCTGCTTCCACGACTGAGGGACGGAAAGCCGAGTTCGGCAAAACGGTATTCGTTTTCTATACCGTGAGCGATACTTGCGGCAAGGTTTATGATACGAACGTGAAAGAGAAAGCCCGCAAAGCGGGTATTTACAATCCCAATCAGGTTTACGAACCTTTTGAGTTTATATTGGGAGATGATGGATTGATTTCGGGTTGGACGGAAGGCATAAGCTATATGCACAAAGGGGAAAGGAGCCGTATTTTAATTCCTTCCCGTTTGGCATACGGTGAAGGGGGCTTCGGTTTGATTGCTCCTTACACTCCGTTGATTTTTGACTTGGAATTGGTGAATGTGGAGTAAATGGAATGAATGGATTAAAGCAAATATTTGAAATATGAAAAGGATAGTTATCGGTTTGATGTGTTTCCTTGCGAGCATGTCGGCTTTTGCCCAAATGAAAGAGGGTTTTCAAAAATCGGAAAGCGGAGTTTGGTTCAAGGTGGAGGAGAGTAATCCTTCGGGACGCATGGTTAAGGAGGGGGATATAGTGATTGGCACTTATTCCGTTTCCTATGGTGATTCGCTTTTGTTCTCTTCTTTGAATACACCGCCGCAACCTACATTCGGAGCGATGGAAGCAAACAGGGCTTTCAAGGGAGACCTTATCGATGGTTTGTTTCTGATGAGGGAAAAGGAGACTTATACCTTTGCTTTCCCCTATGACTCGATTGCAAAGGTGCAGCAAGTGCCGCCTTTCTTTAAGAAAGGGGATTTTGCTTACTATACCGTGAATGTAGCCGGCTTGATGACTGTTGCAGAGTTTGAAGCCGAGCAGAGAAAAGCGGCAGAGGCAAGGCAGATTGTGGAAGACAGTTTGTCGGCAGTGGAAATGCAGAAACTGAAAGCCTATGCAGAAGAGAATACTTTCGGAGACATCAAAGAGAACGGAGTTTATTACAAACAAATACGCCAAGGCAATGGCAGCAAGCCGCAGCAAGGCGATAAGGTAAAAGTGCATTACGTGGGTAAATTCTTGGACGGAAGGGTGTTTGATACCTCTGTGAGAGAAGAAGCCGAGAAGGCAGGAAAATATATGGAGCAACGCACATACGAGCCTTTGGAATTTACGATTGGAAAGGGTCAGATGATAAAGGGTTTCGAGGAAGGAGTGAAATTGATGAGCCAAGGAGAAAAGGGAATAGTTGTAATGCCTTCGTCTTTCGGCTACGGCAGTCGTCAAAGAGGGGAGATACCTGCTTATTCGCCCCTTGTATTTGAATTGGAATTGGTTGAAATCATAAAAGACAAGCAATAATGGAACTTAAATTGAGTAAGCCATTGGTGGTTTTCGATTTGGAGACCACCGGTTTAGTCATCGGACAGGCTCATATAGTGGAGATGTGCATGATAAAGGTAGGGATAGATGGCAAGGAGGAAGAAAAGATTATGCGTTTCAACCCCGGTATTCATATTCCGGAGGAAACAACGGCTCTTCACGGCATAAGGGACGAAGATGTGAAGGATTGTCCCACTTTTGCAGAGGCTGCTCCCAAGATTGCACAGTTTATAGGCAATGCAGACTTGTGCGGATACAATTCCAATAAGTTTGACGTGCCTTTGTTGGTAGAGGAGTTTTTGAGAGCGGGCGTTGATTTTCCTCTGACCAATCGTC
>URCX01000218.1 GCA_900546465.1 uncultured Bacteroidota bacterium
AGCCGTTACCGTCAAATCCTCTCCCTTCAATTCCATAAGGAAGTTAAGCAATATGGGCATCGTTCTGCCGGAAGGCACTACCGATGAGATAGATTGCAAACTCCTTGAAAGGGTTCCTCCATGAATTATAAATCTCATATCGTACTGATTTTTGTTTTACTGTTTTGTATTTATTGTTTCTGTGTTTTGAAATAATAGCTTGCCGGTCGCATTAAATCATCGAGTACAAAGAACTGCAATATCAGCGTATCCTTGTTTCTGCTGTTCAATCCGTAGCAACGGTTCACATCGAAAATATTATAGAAGTCCTCGTCGCTTTCGGCTATGCTTGCAGGGTCATACAACTTTGAGAAAGTTTTCAATACATTCACCTCTCCTTTTGTGTCTTTGACCGTAAAGATGAAAGCTGGTGCTTTGGAAAAGACAGTATCTCGTTCGATTTGCGGAATATTCTTTGCTATGCTTTCGTAGTTAAGCTCGAAAAGGCTTGACAAAAGAGCCACTACTTTCACGGTATCGAAAGATGTAAGTCTTTTTCCTGTTTCCAATAATTTGAAATCGAAGCCTTTTCCGTTCTTTACAAGCTCGAAACTTTCTGAATTCATATTCGGTATCTCCACTTTCAAAGATGCAATCTCGTCTCGGTTGTATTTGAAAACCGTATGTGCTTTCCAGAAGTCTTCAACGGCTGAGAAACGTGTTGATAAATAGCCTTTGAAACTCGGAATATAAACAACGCATGGTTCCTTTTCGCCTTTCAACATGATGTATGTACCCATATTATCCTGCGTTTCCGAACCGACGAAGTATGTTTTGGTGAGTCTCTCTTTCTTGAACAGCTTTATAAAGCCCCAATCTATCAAATAATCCTGCTGATAGACTTGTACTTTTTTACCGCTTGCTGCCAACTGCTTGATGATATTGTTCCTTGCAGCACGGGCTATGGGTTCGCGTATCCTCATTTCTTTCAAGGTGGAAAGGAGGCTTGATATCATTTTGTTGTTGGCTGCGTAACCGTTAACCAACCACGTACTGTCGTTTTTCTTTTCCAAAGTCAATGTTCTTTCGTCCTTATCGTCGATTATGACCTTGGTTATTGTCTTCACATTCTTGATATGATAATTTTGTTCTATGGTGGAATTTTCTCTTGTTAAGAGTATAAAGGCAACAATTCCTGCCATTACCAATACGCAAGCTGCGATTAACCAATTTCTTTGCTTCCTTTTGAGTTTCATTTTCCGACTTTCTTTGTCTTGAGGTTTGAAAACAATTTTCCGGTATAGTATTTCTTTCTGAATAATCCGAATAAGAATGCGAATATAAGCACACATAGCACCGGTGCTGCTACGTTTATCAACTGCCAAAACGTTCTTTCCCTGTCTATTTTCGCCACATCGAGTTTCCGTAATATGACTTCACGAGAACGCAATGGTATCAAATCACGGTCTCCGCACAAGTAGTTGACGCAATTCAGCAAAAACTCTTTGTTTCCGTACATTTGCCTTGTGTATTTATCGTAACCCAAAGGAAGAAGTTGTCCGTTGATAAAGTCATTTCTTGCAACGTCTCCATCGGCTACAACTATCATTGCCGTGCTGTCTGAGAAATCCTTGAATGCTATTTGAGAACTTTCTTCCATGGTTGCAGTCAATCTGTTCTTGAAAGCGGAATAGAACTCTCCTTCCAAAAGCATTGCCACTGTTTTTTCTCCTGAGTTGAAGAGTTTGGGATCCTGCTTTTGTTTAAGCATGGTCAAAGATACGTTTACGGGAGCATTCAAAAGTCTTGTGCTTTTTGAGGAGGACAAAAGTATGGTTTTCTTTGCCGAAGAGGCTGTTGTATCTATAGAAGAGACGAACTCCATCTTTACGGGACTGATTTTGTCCGATATTATATTGCTTGAATTGGGGTGTATCTCAGGGAAAAAATTCCAAGGGTAGTAAGTCATCTGCGGAACGTTCTCTTGATATTGTCCGGTTACTATCGGAACTTTTGCACATTGTATATCCAAAACAAGGTTGGTGTTTACCTTTGCTCCATATCGGAAAAGAATATCATCGATTCCGGTGAAGTTTGATACGGCTACCGTACTTGCTTGAGTTTGAAGGCTGTCCATGGAAACCGTAAGGGCGTCCA
>URCX01000219.1 GCA_900546465.1 uncultured Bacteroidota bacterium
TCCCTTGATAAGTGTAGGAAAAGTCGTATGCCATCGCTTGTAGCGAAAGCATCATCATTGCCACTGCCATCATTACCCGGCACAGTGGCTTGCCGAAACTTTGTGTCTTTGTCTTCATTTTGCTTTGCTTTTTACATTAGGAGGCAGAGATACGGAATTATTCTTATTTCACACCATAATTCAAGCAAAAAAACTTTTTACCCCAAGCGTAAGGTCTCTCATAGTCTTTCCTCTTATTTAAAAAAAGGCTTTGGGGTAAAAGGAAATCGGTACCGAAATCATGGTGATTGTCGATACCGATTGTAGATTCGGATATTCTTTCGTGAGAAACTATTTCTACTTTTCCGCAGGAGGAATACAAGCCAATTTGAAGCCTACTCCGTGTTGATTAACGATATCAACACTAGGGTCTTTTCTCAAATACTTTCTCAATTTGGTGATGTAAACGTCCATGCTTCGAGCATTGAAATACGTATCGTTTCTCCAAATTTTCTGTAATATGGTACTTCTGTCAACTACTTGGTTAGGTGTAAGACAGAATATTCTCAACAACTCGGCTTCTTTGGAAGTAAGTTTAAGGTTTTCCTTTTCTGCTGTTTCAGGGTTTGTGTACGTCAACAACTGACGGTTGTAGTCAAAAAAGAAATTGGAAATCTCAAAAACGTTATCTTCATCGGTAGTTATACTTGTGCGTCTCATGATGACGTTTATTCTCATCAAGAGTTCGTCCATGGAGAAAGGTTTTGTAAGATAGTCATCAGCACCCAAGGCAAAGCCGTTGATTTTGTCTTGTTCCTGATTCTTTGCCGTAAGGAAGATAATCGGAACGCTCTTCTTTATCTTTTTGATTTCAATTGCAGCGGCGAAGCCGTCCTTTACGGGCATCATTACATCGAGAATACACATTGTATATGTGTTATCCAAGAATAAGTCAACTGCTGCTGCACCATCTTTCGCCAAAGTACAGGAAAAACCTTTTTGTTCCAAATAAGCTTTCAAAAGAGGACCCAAATTGATGTCGTCTTCTGCCAATAAAATTTTTGCTTGTGTCATATCGATTCTGATTTATTGTGTTACTGTGCCTTTAACAAAAGAGGCATGAAAAGGTTTAATTAACCACAGGACTCTTTTCTATTTTTCTGATTTCATTTTACTAATCTGAATAATTTATTCCAGCGTATTTTGCCCAATCCTGTTTTGTCTTTGTTGATTGAAAGCCACACAAATGAAGCTTTTCCGACAATATGGTCTTCCGGAACAAAACCCCAATAACGACTATCTGCCGAATTATGTCTGTTATCACCCATCATCCAATAGTAATCCATCTTAAAGGTATATTGTCTTGCGAGCTTACCGTTTATATAGTAGTTTATACCGCGACGTTCCAACTTATTGTTTTCAAAAATCGTTATTGCCCTTTCATAAAACGCCAAGTTGTCTTCGTTTAAGGTGATTGTCATACCTTTTTTCGGTATTTTGACAGGTCCGTAGAAGTCAACGTTCCAAGGATATTTGTCAACGTAAGGGAAAAGATTACCATCGGCAAAGCCTTTCATGGTGGTAACTCTTTCCACAGCTTCCACATATGGCAGTTTCTTCAAATCCTCTATTATTTCCGCCGACAAAGGAAGCGTAGCATGGGTAACGGCTTTTGCAACCGTGGCACTGTCTATGCCCATTCGCAAGAAGAAATCATTCTTGTCATACATCTGCAAATCCGGATGGAAGAAAACCCTGCATGGTATCTTGATCGCATTATCCACAATCTCGGAATAATTATATCCTTCCTTATTCAACGGCAATACCTCTATTCCATAAGGATTTTTTTCCAAGTCTCCAATCTGCTGTTTGTTCAAATCAATATAACAATATGAGTACATCAAAGCCATATCCTCCTTGGATACGCCTATATTCACAAGTTCCTTTTCATTCAAAGCGTTGTTGTTCGTTGTTATTACCTTATATGTCAACTCAAAGTCCTGCGGGCTTTCCATCTGTTTTGAATTGATATAGACAATACCGTTATTCATCAATATTGTTTCCCCCGGCAAACCTATGCACCTCTTTACAAAGTTCTCC
>URCX01000220.1 GCA_900546465.1 uncultured Bacteroidota bacterium
CTTTGTTCCATTCGGATACTACTATGCCGAATATACCTTTCTCACCCGAGGGTATCTCGTCCTTATTGTAGGACGAGAGATTTTTCAAACTTGATGACATTACTTTATTCTTATTTTCGTTTGTTGTTTAAGCAAATCCGTTTTGACCGAAGGGTTCATACGTCGCAATTCTTCTTCGGATAGATTATAGCGTTTGGCAATGGCTTTCATTTTATCGCCTTTACGTGCCATTATATACTTATGATTGTCGTTCATCTGAGAGCCTACTCCGCCTGCCATGACGGTATATTGAGGTATTTTGCCGCTTTTTATAAGTTTTCTTTCCTCTGCTATTAGGGAAGAAGTCTTCACGTATGGCTTTCCGTCAAAACATTTATCCACTTTACTCAAACGGCTTTTGGCTGACTTCTTATTGGCTTTTTGTTCGGAGGATTCCACACCGAAATAGCTCTTATCGATTCGTATAAAGGAGGTTTTAATATTATATGTTTCCAAATCGAATATCCATTCAGGGTCAAAACATGCGTAAAGCAGGCGGCACTCGAAGTGAAGGTGCGGACCTGTGGAATGACCTGTGCTTCCACCCAAACCTATGACATCTCCGGCTTTCACCTTCTCTCCCACCTTGACCTTTATCTTAGAGAGGTGTCCGTAAAGTGTTTCAAGATTATTATAATGCCTTATAACAACGCAATTACCATAGCCGCCGTTGTATTTGGCAAGCCTTACAACTCCGTCAAATGCAGCATAAATCTTATCTCCAGTATTCAAGGCAAGGTCTATTCCCGTATGCGGTCTGCCCCATCGCCAACCATAGGAAGAAGACTTGGGCTTCTTTACCGGAAAGCAGAAGTTCTGTCCTTGGTTCGGGTTGATAAGCCGCAAAACAACTTCATCCGGGATTTGTTTAAAGGAAAAGTCGGGTGCTTTGACCCTTTCATTATACCACGTGCTTTGATAGAGTGTCGAAGAAGGTATTTCCCTGCTGTTGTTTATGCAAGAGCGAGATGGTGTTTTGTCGTTTTTCTTTTTCTTAAACTCGGCAGACTTGGAGGTTTCGGATTTTAGAGTTTTGGGATTATGAACCGCATAAAGCGAATCAGCAAAGCGACGATTTGCAGAACGTTTATCCTCATTCGATGCCTGCGGACTTTGAGCCTTTACGGCAAAGCTGCAAAACAAAAGGAGTATAGGTAAAAAATATGCCTTTTTCAGGTGTGTGTCCATTATATACCCACGAAAAACACTGCAAATGTAGTACAAATTCCCAATATAAAGCCCAATCCGACTTGAAATTCGTTGTGTTGTTTCAATATCAGACGAGCCGAACATACCAATCCGGACACGAGAAGACTTGCGACAAAAAGCCAGAAGTACCTTGTGCCGGTATGGAGGTTAACCATAAAAAGAAAACAGTTCATCGCACCGCAACCCATCGCATGGGCGCTGACCTTGGTGAAGTTATTCACTATGGTGGCTGTTATTATGCTGAAAAGATATGCGGACATCAGTTGAAGCGTAAAGAAGTAACGATACATGCCTCCGAAGAGGTAAAGGGCTACAAGTGCAGACAACATGGCTATAATGTAGGGTGTGTTTCTCTGCTTGCGATTGCTAACTTCCAAATCATCGATTCGTTTATTCAAAACGAGGTAATAAATTGCCAAAACGGGCAAAAGAAATGTCAGAACGAAGAAAAGAAAAATCAATTCAAGATTCACCCTCAACGGAAGAGCAAGTACGGTTACCGACGATAGCATGGCAAGGAATATCATTCCGTATGTGGGCATGATAAGCGGATGGAAGATTTTGCTGACTGCTTTTGCGAGCCTCTCTCCTATCTCTTCATTATGCGTTTGTTCGCTCATTGGTGATTTATCTTTGTTTTCTTTTGCTTGCAGGAGCTATATTGAGACGGTCGCGGTATTTGGCAACGGTACGACGCGATATGGAGTAGTGCTTCTGTTGCAAGAGTTCAGCCAATTCCTCATCTGTATAAGGCTTTGTTTTGTTTTCATTTTCTTGTTGTGCTGCTTTAAACTGTAAAGATATTTCATCTTTTCCAATTT
>URCX01000221.1 GCA_900546465.1 uncultured Bacteroidota bacterium
AACCCTGTATCTGATTCCGAAGATGGACACAAACTTATCGCCTCTTAGTATTTTTGCTCCCAAAGTAGTAGGTGCACAGTATCCGACACCTAAAATGGTGGTGCGATTGTTCTCTATATTGTTGGCGATATGATGCTTTATTCTGCCGGCTTCCATCATGCCTGAGGCGGATATAATGATACAAGGAATTTTCGTGTAGTTCAACTCCTTGGATTCTGCGGTGGATTGTATGTAATGCAGTTTCTCGAAGCCGAAAGGGTCGGGGTCGGTTTTCATGAATTCTTTCATCTCGTCGCAAAAGCACTCGCTGTGCAGTCTCATTATGTTTGTTGCATTCAAACTCAAAGGGCTGTCCACGTAAACGTCTATTTTGGGAAGCATTCCCGTTTCCCATAGTTTATTCAAGGCGAAAATGATTTCCTGAGCTCTGCCTACGGCAAATGAAGGTATGAGGAGCTTGCCTTTCTTTTTGCAACAAGTGTCAATGACAGCCCGAAGCAATTCCTCCTCGCTTTGATTCATATCCTTATGCACCCTGTCGCCGTATGTGCTTTCCATTATCACGTAATCAGCCTGCTCAAAGGCTTCGGGGGCTTTGAGTATCCTCTTGGTGTAACGACCTATATCGCCGCTGAAAGCTATCTTCACTTCCGAGGCGTCCTCTTTTTTTATGGTCAAAAGAATTGTGGCACTTCCCAATATGTGTCCGTTGTCGGTAAATCTTATGCTTGTTTCTTCGTCAAGGAAGAAGGTTTTGTCGTAAGGAATGGAGACGAAGAAAGACATGGCATTCTGTGCGTCCTGTACCGTATATATCGGTTCGACAGGCTCTTCCCCTTGTCTGGCTCGCTTTTTGTTGAATGTCTTTGTATCGAGTTCCTGAATTGTTGCCGAGTCTTGCAACATTATTGCACAGAGGTCTCGTGTTGCAGGGGTGGTGAAGATGGTTCCTTTGAAGCCGTTCTTTACTATATAAGGAATCAAGCCGGAGTGATCGATGTGAGAGTGGGAGAGAAGGAGGTAATCAATCTCGCTTGGCTCAAATCCCAAGTCCCTGTTCAAAGCATCGGTTTCCAAGCCCTTGCCTTGATACATTCCGCAGTCCAAAAGGATTTTTCTTCCCTTGGGTGTGGTAATCAAATGTTTGCTGCCCGTAACTTCTTTGGCAGCACCCAAAAATTGTATGTTCATTTCTATCTTTTGTTTTTTTCTTCGCCTGTTTGTTAATACGATATTTGATTGTCGAAACGAAGTTGTTCCGTAGAAAAGCAGTAACTTTGCCGACTGTTTAACCCAAACAGCTTGTACGACATGAGAAGAACGAAAATTTTTTGCATATTATTTTTGACCGTAGCGGTTTTCGCTTGTTGGAGTTGCGGAAAAAAGCAGCAGCAAACACAGAAAGATGGGAGATTTACGACCAAGCAGGAGAAACTCAACGAGAATGCACCCGAATATTTGCCGGAATTTGTTTCCATAAGCGGCTTGCGAATTAACGATACGACCAATAATATAAAGGTAAACATTCTTTGCCCCGTACCTAAGAGTAAGGAAGCGAAAATAAACCTCAAACCGATAAATGCGTTTGCCGATGTGCTTTTCAAGGACTTCGTAAAACGTGCGAAAGATGCAGGAAAAAAATCCGGAGACTTCCATAAACTGAACATAAAAACTGTTTTTGTCAATACTGACAACAATCTGATAAGTTGTTTGTTGGAAAACAAGGAGCAGTTTGCCGGAAAAAAGGAAGAGAAGTCCTATTTCGGCGTAACTTATAAGGCAAACGGCACAAAGCCTTTGAGTTTCAAAGAAGTTTTTCCGCTTGATGAGAAGAGTATAGGCGAGTTCAAAAGTCTATTCGGGGAGAAGGCTGCTGCTTTGAGCCTTGATGATTTGGCGAACTGTCGTTTTGCCATAGGCAGAGACTCTGTTTATTTGTTTATAAGCAAGGAGGAGGGGGCAGAACAAAGCAAATATGCCGCTGCATTATCCCTTGCAGATGTTTTCATGATAAATGGCAGGTAAGAAAAAAGCGAAAAGAAAGAA
>URCX01000222.1 GCA_900546465.1 uncultured Bacteroidota bacterium
GGCTTATGCCATATTGGTACTTCTAATCTTTCTTTTTTGATTGCGTTACTCATACATATCCTCCTCAAATTGAATACTGTTTTGCAATATACTCTTCAAATACTTTTCGCTTTATTATCCTACGACTACCTACCCAAAGGACAAAAGGGCAATCTGGTTTTTCTGTCATTTCATAAAGTTTCCCTGTTCCTATATTGGAATATATAGATGCTTCTTCAATCGACAAATTAGGCTTATGCCAAAGAGGTACATTATAACTCAGCTTCTTTACACTGCTATTAGACATTCTTGCACCTCTTTTCTTTCTTTGATGAATATCTGTCGGTAACAACATAATCCCAACCATCCCCATCACACTTATCACATCTGTCTTTTCGCTTTGCAAATGGGTCGAGTCGCCTTACGATATAGTCTGGATTGTGAATGTAATCATTCAGGCACTTCGGGCATAGACAACGAATATTTTCTCTCCCCTCCGGCTTGTAAACCCAAAGTCCAAAAGTCTTTTTCAAAGTTGCGTTTATCTGCCTGAAAAGTTTATCATCATCTACCGTACCTATGTATTCACGCAAATCCTCTCTATTGACTGTCCGTATCTGCTCCAGAAGAACCATTGACGGTTTCTTCAGTCCAAACTCCTCGCCGAGAATAATGTGCGATGGCAAATATCTTTTCTTGATTACACTTGTAACCGCTGCAACAATAATCGTCGGAGCATTCTGGTTATAATCGTCCGCCTGAATGACAAGCACCGGACGCTCTCCGCTTTGTACTGAACCACTGTTATCTCCAAAGTCATAGTAGAATAAATCCCCACGACAAATCATTTTTTCTTTCATATGCATAACCTCACAAGAATCTAATTTTTAAAGTGTCATTCGTATCCGGAATGAAATAACCCCTTCACTCATTTGGACAAAGGGGTCTGAAATGCACACCCAAAATCAGAGATTTTCATAAAATTTGATAAAGTTTTTCTTTGCCGCTGCAATAGACTTATCTACGGAGCTGTAATATACGCCCTCCTGCTTTGCAATCGCTCTGGAACTCAGACCGCAGCACACATTCTTCATAAGGCGTTCCCTTTGAAGTGGCTGCAACATTGAAAGTGCTATCCTTGCTTTCCTGATTTCACACTGACGCAATTCTTCTCTTTCCAGTTCAAGCCTTTCTTCCTCTGCTCTTTCAAACGGGTCATCAAACATAATGGCAAGTTCTTTATGGAACTGTGAGGACATTTCATCGTCATATCCATAGCAGTCAAGTGTGCGACTGCTTCTCTTTGCATACTTGTCCTCATTTCGGTTTGCATCGTCAATTACCTCTCCCTGAGCAATGGAAAGATGTACAAACGGAGAATATCTTTCTATAACAAGGGGATACTTCTCCCAAAGCTCTTTTACAGATAATTCCGTAATAATTGCCCATTTCTCATCTCCGGTATAACCGTTATATTCGTATTTAAGGTTTATCAGTTTACAATCCTTTGCAAATAATTCTTCTTGTTCTGCTAATGTAAGTTTGTTTGTCATTTTCGTAATCTCCTTTGAATTTTGAAAAATTGATAAGTTTCAAAATTCGGAGATTACGGGTATTCAGCGATGTAAGGTTCCCAAGGCATGAAAAAAGTCCTTTCTGCCGGGAGGCGGAAAGGACAAAAAAGGAGCCGCATGAAGGTCGTAACAACGCACCACAAAAGACGAATCCTATTGGGGATTCAAATCTTCATGCGGCACTTGGGATGTTACGACTTTCATCGACTCCTCGGCTCATACACGAGTAATATTTAATTGTTGGGGTAATTGCTTATACGCAAGTCCTTGCGGTCATGGTTGCGACAGGCCGCGTATGCGGCAGGTACGAATAGTGCCTGTAGTCGGCGGCGTTGTAAACCGCGACTTGTCCGCAACGATTGCAGAAAGCAGAAAAATGGCCTTGCAGATCTTCGTATTTATCTATCGTCCTGAGCTTGCAGAACTTACACGGGATTTTCTTCTGCTCCATTGTTGCAACGGCAGCCATTAAAGGCGCATTATCTT
>URCX01000223.1 GCA_900546465.1 uncultured Bacteroidota bacterium
CGGGGTAACTCATTATACGCACTGGTTTCAGCCAATGACAGGGATTACGGCGGAAAAGCATGATTCCTTTATTGAGTTTTCAAAGGACGGAGTGCCTATAGAGCGTTTTTCCGGTAAGGTTTTAGTGCAACAGGAGCCTGATGCAAGCTCTTTTCCGAACGGCGGTTTGCGAAATACATTCGAGGCACGGGGTTATACGGCTTGGGATATTTCGTCTCCGGCTTTCATTGTTGAGGATACCTTGTGTATTCCTACCATTTTCATTTCTTATACAGGTGAAGCATTGGATTATAAAACCCCGCTTTTGAAAGCTCTTTCGGCAGTTGACAGGGCTGCAACAAGGGTTTGTCGTTTCTTTGACAAGAATGTGAACCGTGTAACGGCACAATTAGGGTGGGAGCAGGAATATTTCCTTGTTGATAACGCCCTTTTCAGAGCCAGACCGGATCTTTGTCTGACGGGAAGGACGCTTATGGGGCATTCCTCTGCAAAGGATCAACAATTAGATGACCATTATTTCGGTTCGATTCCAAGCAGGGTAACAGCCTTTATGAAGGAATTGGAGGTGGAATGCCATAAATTGGGAGTGCCAATCAAGACAAGGCATAATGAAGTTGCCCCGAATCAATTCGAGATTGCCCCGATTTATGAGGAGTGTAACCTTGCCAACGATCACAATCAGCTGGTTATGGATTTGATGAAAAGGATTGCATTGCGTCATAACTTCAATGTGCTGTTCCATGAGAAGCCTTTTCAAAGCGTAAACGGCAGTGGAAAGCATAATAATTGGTCTTTGACAACGAATACAGGAGTGAATTTGTTTGCTCCGGGGAAGAATCCTATGGGAAATATGCTGTTTTTGACATTCGTAATCAATGTTATGATGATGGTTTATCGCAATCAGGATTTGATAAGAGCTTCGATTATGAGTGCTACAAACAACAGAAGGTTGGGTGCAAACGAAGCTCCGCCTGCAATTCTCTCCGTTTTCTTGGGCAGCAGTCTTACGAATATGTTGGAGAAACTTGAAAAGGAAGTGTCTAATTCAAAGATGACACCTGAGGAAAAGACTGCTTTGAAACTCGGTATCGGACGTATTCCGGAGATACTTATCGATAATACGGACAGAAACCGTACTTCTCCATTTGCATTCACGGGAAACAGATTTGAATTTAGAGCAGCCGGCTCTTCGGCAAACTGTGCTGCGTCCATGATTGTGATAAATGCAGCCATGGCAAGGCAGTTAAACTCTTTCGCAATGGTGATTGAAGAGATGATGTCGCAGGGAATGAATAGAGATGAGGCTGTTTTCAAGGAATTGAAGAGAATGATAAAGGAGAGTAAGGGTATTTGCTTTGAGGGAGACGGCTATTCCAAACAGTGGGAGGAAGAAGCCGAAAGGCGAAAACTTACAAATATAAACTCTATACCCGAAGCCCTGCTCAAATACGAAGATAATGAGGCGAAAGATGTTCTTTTGGGAGAGAAAATCTTCACTCCTGCGGAGTTGAGCAGCAGGGTGGACGTGGAAATGGAGAAATATGTGAAGAAAATCCAAATAGAGTCGCGGGTTTTGGGAGATTTGACAATCAATCACGTCATTCCGGCAGCCGTAAGGTATGAAAACATATTGTTGGATAATGTTATGAAAATGAAAAGCGTCTTTTCCGAAAGTGAATACGAGAGATTGAGTTGCAAACGCAGGGAGTTGATAATTGAAATCCAAGAAAGGATAGACGCATTGAAGGAATTAGTGCAGGAAATGACCGAAGAGAGAAAGTATAGCAACCATTTGCATTCGATAAGAGAGAAAGCCTTGGCGTATAGTGAGAGAGTGGATTGCTATTTGGATAAAATAAGGGAGCATATCGATACTTTGGAAATGAATATCGACAATGAAATATGGCCGTTACCCAAATATAGAGAGCTGTTGTTTACAAGGTAATTCCACGATGTGAAAAGCAATGTGCAAAAAAACGCACTTTGCTTTTTCTTTTTGCATGACTTTATTCATACAATTTTATATAATAACAG
>URCX01000224.1 GCA_900546465.1 uncultured Bacteroidota bacterium
GACGAGGAGAAGCAGAAGATCTCCCTGTCCATCCGTGCGCTGCTGACCCCCGCCGTTGAGGACGAGGAATAATTTCTCTGCAATGAACAAAAAACAACGGCGCATCGGCTGTGTGCTCGTAAGACAGTAATTCTAAAAAATTGCTATTTTACGGCATCTGTCGAACAGGATTGGGAAACAAACGAACATACGGCATTCAGCTTCGGCTGAGTGCCGTTGTTTGTTTTTGGGGCGAAATACTCTATTTTGCGCTCTGTATGGCAGGGATAGTGAAACGGTGAAATAGTTGACATTTTCGTAGTAAAACCCTTATGAAACAGCGAATCACGCCATAATGAACCCTGTTTACCGCTGAGTACGGTTATTTGCGATTATGTGGAAAACCCCACAAAACAGAAAAGTCAATAGTGGTGTATTTTGATGCAAAGTACGTTGAACCCCGAAAAAATCGCCCAATCGCCTTTGGTTCATAGGAAAGTTACACTTTAATGCGATAAATTTCGATAAGCCTATTGAAAAATGACACATCTTTGTGTTATAACGTGTATACACACAATAAGCGTGAATGGAGGTAAGGCAGATGAAAAAGTTATTGTCTTGTGCGTTCAATATGGATAGCGGTTGCGTGGAGCTGAAGTTTAACGATGGCAGTATGATTGCTATTAACTGCACCGCCGTCGAAAACGAAGTTGCCGACAATATGTATCAGCGGTCAGAGCTTGACTATCTTATCTACAATGACCCGTTGGCGTATGCCGACCTCGTTTTGAATGGTAACCCAGAGGCGTATCTCAAATCTGTTACTGAGTACAAGCCTTTGGACTAAAGCTCGGTATACCAAACACCGAATTAAGAATGGACTTTGAGAGAAAGTGAGGTATACCAATATGAAACAGATTATTACTATTCAGCACACGCAATCAATTCACCACACAAATGGTATGGTGGGTTCTTGGACAGATTGGGATCTTTCTGAATTAGGCATTGAACAGGCTGAAAGAATAGGGCAGAAATTAGCGAAGCAGTTATCCGGTCACAAAATTGTTATGTATGCTTCCGATCTTCTGCGAGCAAAGCACACCGCTGAAATTGTCGCAAAGCATATGGGAATCACACCTAATATTAGAACGGAACTTCGAGAGCGCAATTTAGGTAAATGCGTTGGCAAATCTGTTCAGTGGCTTCGTGAGAACATTGAGGTTCAAGAGAAAACCATTGATGACAGGATGTTTTCTGATGCTGAGAGTAGACGAGACGAATGGAATCGCTTAAAACCTCTTTTTGACGAGATAATGGCAAGTAATGATGAATGTATCATTGTAGTATCACATGGCGATTTGCTGAGCGTTTGGAATACGATGTTCCTCGGAATGGATGTGGAAACGCTGAATCAGTTTGAACTTTTTGGTATGGCAGGCGGCGTTTCTTTCATGCTTCAAAACGATGAGGGTAAGCGATTTATCAAGAAAATGAGCGATTTGTCTTACATGGCAAATCAATTTATATGAGAAAAGCGTGAGGTATAAATAAAATAGGCTTTGAACAACTTGCAAAAATAGAAAATGAGAGTGAACGTGTAAACAGAACCTACGATATATTCAACGAGGATGCAAGGCTCAATCATTCCAAAGCCGCACGAGTTGAATTTTTGACTACCGTTCACTACATAGAAAAATATTTGAAAGATGGCGACAAGATACTCGACATTGGCGCAGGTGCAGGTGAATACAGCCTCTACTTTGCTCGTAAGGGTTATGAAGTCTCGGCTCTTGAACTTGCCGATGCCAATATTGCCGCATTCAAAAAGAAACTGACACCCGAAGATAAAATCGATCTTGTTCAAGGCAATGCCCTTGACCTCTCTCGATATGCAGATAAGTCGTTTGATATTGTCCTTCTGTTCGGCCCGCTTTATCATTTGAAAAATGATGCGGACAAACAGAAATGTATCAGCGAAGCAAAGCGTGTCTGCAAGGACGGCGGCAAGATCTTCTTCGCTTTTATTTCCAACGATTTTGTTTTCCTTA
>URCX01000225.1 GCA_900546465.1 uncultured Bacteroidota bacterium
GCTGGTCGTATTTCGACTCCGAGACCTTCAAACCCCTTACCGAAAAAACCTTTGACGCTCTCGGAAGTTTTGTAAAAGGCATAGCCTTTGCCGCAAAAGACAATACCCTTTTGGTCTTGGATAAATCATACAACGCATTGCAAACGCTCGAACTGCCAAAGAACGTAAATATATCCTCTATCATTCCCGTATTGACCGTATTCCGTAATGCGGGAAAGGATTACTGCACCATAACAGACGCAAGCACAGGAAAAACAGGAGTAATAACAATCAACAAATAAAAAAATGAATATCATGAAGAAGTTATCACCGAGAGCAGCATTGCTGCTTTGCGTTGCATTCGCAACATCAAATCTTTTTGCACAGGAATACAAATCCTACACCTTGGACAAAATGCCCTTCAACCTTAAAGGCGTTTATTATTCTCTTCCTCAAACGGAATTGGTTTTTGATGTAACAGTGGAGAAAATCACAGAATACAAAGGCTGTTACGCAGACTATTCCTACCTTTTGGGACTTAGAAACATCATCATCAAAGACGGCGTAAGCTATCGCATAAAAGACATCAAGTTGCGTCCCCGTGCCGTGGCAGACAGCCGCTACACCTATTTCCTTGCAACAAACGGTAATGTAGATGTGCAAATAGGAGCAACAGGAAGCCTTTTAAGCATAAACAAAACAGTGGAGAAAACTCAGGATTGCAAGAAAAGCCATTGCAACTGCCATAAAAGACTGCCCGAACGCCAAAACGATACACTCTTCCAAGCAAAGCCTGCATTTGAACAACGCATGCTCTCATTGGGAATGCTTGAATCCATGCCGGGTTTGACACCTGAGAAAGCCATAAAGCAAATAGAAAAACTCAGAGAAAGACAAGTGGACATTCTTTCGGGCAGTGTCGATGGCACCTATATGAACACTACGGTGGAATATATGTACAAACAATTAGATGCCATGATTGACGCATACGTATCCCTCTTCACGGGAGAGAGAGTAAGCGAGGAATTGCACTATAGCTTTTCCATCATACCGCAAAAGCCTCTTATAGTCGAACAAGACTTATTGGTGGGAATATTCAAGTTCTCCGAACAAGAGGGAATAAAACCCCTCTCTTACAAAGGAGACATGCCTACCATCATAGCCAACCTTCACAGCCTTAACACAACAAAAGAATACACCAAAATAGAAGCACAAAAGGAAAAAGACGAGAAATTGCAACGCAACATAGAGAAAAAAGGCGTCGGAGTCTATTATTGCATACCCGAACAAGTGGAAGTATCCGTATCATACGGCGAGAAAACCTTGGTAAAAACGCTTGAAATGCCTCAATTCGGTCAAGTATCCTATATGCTTGCCTCACCAAAACAACTAATCTTCGATCCCGCAACAGGAGCATTGAAATACATGGGCAAATAGATTTTAATCAGATAATTTATATTGAAGCGGGTTGCATTTCTTGAAGAAATCGACCCGCTTTTCTGCTTCACCCGGCAAACAATCCCCATCACCTCCACCCCTCAATCAAACACCCCTTATCCAAACGCCCTTTCGGAAAAACTGAAACGCCGAAAGAAAAAATCGAAACGGCGAAAAAAATTTGTAGAACGGCGTTTGATTTCGGCTATTCTATGATGATTTTGCAAGTAATGAAAAAAACGATTTATTGTCAAGTCTTCAAATACTCGAAAAAATTCATGAGGCTTGTTCATTGTCGATTCTTTCGCAAGCTATGGCGTTAACATGGTTGACAATTCTTGATTTGCGACGGTTGCGAGGAGGTTGAAATGGGAAAGAATGCGAAGAGGGTGCAGGGGAAAGATGACAGAGACGATATAGGACAGGGATAAGAAAAGTTTTGCGAACATGAATATTTGTTATCCTCGTCATAAGTTTGTACTTTTGCAAATTGGAAACATGTAAGCAGGTTATATGACAAGTACAAGACAGAGAGAAGCATTGCAGGCAACGATTTGGAAAATAGCCAATGAGGTTCGCGGAGCCGTTGATGGTTGGGACTT
>URCX01000226.1 GCA_900546465.1 uncultured Bacteroidota bacterium
CAGTCGGGTGTTTCGGAAATATTGAAGAACGTAATAAAGGTGGATTTTTGGGATATAGACGCAATGGCAGACGCTATTTATTCCATAGGTAAGCGTAAAACTCTTTCCGAAATGCTGTCCCGACAAGGCAAAGCCGAAGCGGAAACCATTACATGGGATAAAGCGGCTGACAAATTGAAAAAAATCTATTCCGAAATGATACATTAAAACATTGAACCATGAAATCTATATGTTTTTACTTTCAAGTACATCAGCCCTTTCGTTTGAGAACGTACAGATTTTTCGATATAGGAAAGCGGCATGATTATTTCGATGATTTGCAGAACGAATGGATTTGCAAGAGAGTGGCAGATAAATGTTATAAACCTGCGAATGCTATAATAAAACATTTGATAGAACAAACAGATGGCAGATTTAAGGTTGCCTATTCCATATCCGGAACAGCCTTGGAGCAGTTTGTCTCATGTTGTCCTGAGGTGATAGAGAGCTTTCAGGCGTTGGCGGGAACCGGTTGTGTGGAGTTTTTGAGTGAGACGTATTACCATTCTTTATCAAGCCTTGTGGAGGGAAAGGAATTCGAGTCTCAGGTCGAGCAGCACAAGAGAAAGATTGAGGAACTATTCTTTCAAACTCCCAAAATATTCAGAAATACCGAGCTTATCTACTCCGACCAAATAGGAGAGAGAGTCGGCAAAATGGGCTTCGAGGCTCAGCTTGCCGAGGGAGCGAAACATGTCTTGGCATGGCGTAGTCCGAACTATCTTTATAGGAATTACCCTGATGGAAATATGTTTCTGCTTTCGAAAAACTTCCAACTAAGCGACGACATCGCTTTCCGTTTCTCGCAACATACTTGGAACGGTTTTCCATTGACCTGCAGAAAGTTCGTGGATTGGCTGAACGGAACGGAAAATCCGGATTGTATAAACCTCTTCATGGATTACGAGACTTTCGGAGAACATCAATGGAAAGAGACAGGCATATTCGAGTTCTTGAAACATCTGCCTGATGAGGTGCTTTCAAAGAGCGGATTTGATTTTGCGACCCCTTCGGAACTTATAAACAGATATGAGGCAAAGGATAAGATAAGTTCCATTTCGCCTATGAGCTGGGCAGATGAGGAGAGAGACCTTACGGCATGGCTCGGTAATGATTTGCAGAACGATGCCTTTGAACAACTCTATTCTTTGCAGGAGGCTGTTTACAAAAGCGGTGATGCGGAGATATTGAATGCTTGGCGTAAACTGCAAACCTCCGATAACTTCTATTATATGTGTACAAAATGGTTTTCGGACGGAGATGTGCATAAGTATTTCAATCATTATGACAGCCCTTATCAGGCTTACATAAATTATATGAACGTCTTGTCGGATTTGCGTTTGCAGTTGAAGGAGTATTTGTAGGCAAAGCCTTATGACGACAAAGGAAATATACAATCGTTTTTGCGAGGACAATCCTCAAATGTCCGTTTTCTTGCAGCCTTGGTGGCTTGATGCCGTTTATAAGGAAACTTGGGAGGTTTTGTTGTACAAGGAGGGTGAGCAGTTGCTTGCAGTAATGCCTTATTGCAGACATAAGAAATACGGTTTCACTGCCATATTGCAACCCAAGCTCACTCCCGTGACGGGAATGTGGATTGCATATCCCGAAGATTGTAAAAGAAGCAAACGTTATGCCTTGGAAATAAAAGCGATGGAGTATTTTGCCGAACAAATCGACAAGATAAAACCTGCCTATTTCCAAACAATGTTGCATTTCAGCCTTACATCATGGTTGGGCTTCTTTTGGCACGGCTATAAGCAGACAACACGCTATACATACCGCTTCACACATTTGGAAGACTTGGATTATATCTTCTCGCAGTGCAGTACCGAGGTCAGAAAGTGCATACGCAAATTGGAAAAGCAGGACTTCACGGTGCGGAACGACATTCCTTTGAAACAATTCTATGAGATAAATACTTTGACCTATGCAAGGCAGGGCGTGAAATGTCCTTTCTCTTTT